>JAMLHE010000008.1 GCA_023957315.1 Candidatus Kapaibacterium sp. | reverse complement strand
GTTTATGAAACACGCAATCTTGCTATTAATATTTTTCATCAGCGTTGATACTGCAAATGCTCAATTCAAAGATAATCATGCAATATATCTAACAAGTGAATTGAACTTTGGGAATTATGTTGGAGTAGATTTCAACCTAAATTACGTTTACCAAGAACTGTATGCACTTAAAATAGGATATTCCGGTAATGTGAGCCCTGCTTCATCTACACCGGAGGATTACAGTCCCGGCTTAATAGGTTTTTTCATATTAGGATTAGGGGGTCCTTTTGACTATCTATCAAATTATCAAATTACTGTTGGAAAAATATACAAAATGAATGTTAAAGGAACCACTAGGGCAAATATTTCTGTTGGACTGGGTTATACAACAATTAACGAACCTACAAACTATCAAGGAACCGGTGATGGTATTATTGGTTCAAATTATAAATGGGATTATTATGAGTACAAAACAGTTAGCCTAATCATCAACCCAAAAATTGAATTTGCTACATCTACAATTTTTGGACCGACTATTACTCTCATGATTCAAATCAACAAAGACAGAGTTTTCTACGGACTTGGTTTTGGATTTATGTTAGGATTACTGCGGAAAGAGCTAGTGAAACCATGGCATATAAAGCAATAATTCATAAAAAAAAAAGAGTTTGCCTTGCGACAAACTCTGTACTCGGAGAGGGACTTGAACCCTCACGGGCTAATGCCCACAGGATTTTAAGTCCTGTGCGTCTACCGGTTCCGCCATCCGAGCGAAAAAAGAATACAAATATAAGGAGAAATTTTAGAATAGCAAAATGATATTTTTCTTTTGCGATTTTTACCCTTTTTTGAAACTAAATTTGTTTTGTTGCGTTATCTACTTATGGAGGTATATTATGAAAACATATAATTTAATATTGTCAATCGCCTTAATGGCATTCATCGCAGTGGGTTGTTCCACTACGAACTCATCGGATAACTATTTTGGTTATACGAACAATCCTAAGCAAGTAGAAGAGGCACCCGCTCCGGCTCCGCAACAGACTGCTGTTGCTCCTGCTCAGGCATGGACTAATCCTATGGCTGCCGGCGGTGGAGCTCCCGTTCAGGAAGTAGCTGTGCGTTCCGAGGATTTGAGACGCAATGATTATAATTACAACCAAACTGTTTATGTTCCTGTTATTGTGCCTTGGTGGTCTAACCACTATGGTTGGGTATCTACACATCATTATAGCAGACGCCATTACCATTTATCTTCCGGATATTGGGGATGTGGCTGGTATAGTCCTTGGTACGATTATCATCCTTATCACGGCAGATACTGGGACCCTTGGGCTCCTTGGTATAGCAGAGGCTGGTACTCACAACCGGTTTATGCATATTCAAACACAAAACCTAACAAACGCGACACTTATCGTTCCTTCGGTGCAAATAGGGGTTCTTATACTTATGACGACCGCAATGTTACAGGTCAATCTGCTCCACGTCCATCGGGACAATCCGAAAGGGTTTCAACCGGCTCTGCTCAAAGAGTGAGTGGTACAAGTTCGCCGATCAGATCGAGTAGCAGTAGCGATTATAACAGAACTGAAACTCCTTCAAGCTCGCCAAATTCGGTACGTTCGTCAGGCTCTTCAAATTCTGTACGTCCGTCCGGTACTCAAACCCGTAGTTCGGGTAACTCGGGGAATGTTTTCAGAGTAGTCGAAACTGAATCACGTCCTGCATCAGAACCGACCAGAACAAGTGGCGGTGGTGTAATCCGCAATGTAGGCGAGACACAGCCATCACCAACGAGAAGCTCGACAAGACCTTCTGAATCTGCTCCGGTATATCGTGACGCTCAACCAAGTAGCTCGGGCAGTAGTGCTCCGGCATCATCATCGGGTTCAGTCAGAAGCACTCCTTCGAGTAGCGGTTCGAGTTCAGGAAGTTCAAGTGGAAGAGGTAGTTCAAGTGGCTCGTCAAGGTCAGGTTCAAGTAGTGGAAGTGGTTCAGGTCAAAGAACGAGGTAAAATATGAAAAAAATTATAACTTTAATGGTTTGCCTAATTTGTGCAAACGTGGCATCTAATGCCCAATTTGTTGAAGACGCATTAAGATATGCGAAAAGCAATGCAATTGTCTCGCCAAGGTCGGCAGGTTTGAACGTAGCATTCTACGGTATCTCCGATGATGCTTCGGCTATGCTTTTCAATGCAGCAGGCTTAACGCTAATCGGCAAATCAGAACTCAATGTTGGGCTTGGTTTTACCAGAAACAATAGCGAAACAGATTATTTGAATTTTAATAATATGCTCAAGACTAATGTAGAATCAATCACAAATGCGGCGCTTGTTTCATCTTTTCAATTCGGTGCCGAAAAGCGGAATGGAGCAATCGGCATAGGATACTTTTTGGAAGATGACTTTGCCAATACTTTCAGATTCACGGGTGTGAATAATCATTATTCGATGATTGCATCCGAAGTGGACTTTGGTCCCGGAAATGCTGATGATAACTGGGCATACCAACTTTATTTGGCTGATGAAATGCAGAATGGTAGTCAGACTTCCTTTTCTACACCTTTTAGAGATAGTCTTTCGCAATCAGCTATGGTTACCGAAAAGGGAGGCTTGCACAATGTAACTGCAGCTTTCGCTTATGATGTCAACGAATTTGTGGCTTTAGCGTTCAGCATTGCGGGAAAATGGGGCAACTATGGTTATACTCGTGAGTTCAACGAACGAGACGCTACCGGCAAATATGCTAATACAAATGTAGGTGGCTATGTATTTGATAATTTGCAAACATATGAAACTCTCAACCAGAAAGTTTCCGGAATAACCGGTTCTGTTAATATTATGGCTCGCCTCGAAGAATTTTTGAGATTTGGAGCGACGATTAAATTCCCGACTTGGTATCAATTCGAGGAAGAGTTTACAGCGAAATATACTGCAAACTATCGGAACGAACAATCCCGTTTTTACGAATATGATGGCGAAAGTTCATATAATCTTCGTACTCCATTTGTTTATGCAGCGGGACTATCGGTCAATACTCTTGGCTTGACGTTCTCAGCAGGTGTCGAATATACTGACGTTACTCAAATGGAATTTAGCGACGCTTTGCCAAATGTTATGGCTTTGAATAATAATATTATTCTTGATTTGGTCGGTCAAACAACTTGGGGACTTGGTGCTGAGTACCAGATACCTATTTTCCCCGGTATGATTCGTGCAAGTTATGCTAAGACAACATCGCCATATCACCAAGACATTCCAAATGCCGGAGTCGAAAATTTTGCAATAGGCGGTAGTGTATTTGTTGGTAAAAATATCAGAATTGATGGAGTAATGCGTTGGGTCGATTATTCGGAGTTGCGTACTACTTATGCTTCACCTCACCAAATGCAACAATATTCAAGATATGTACTGACAAAAAGCCCCTTAAATATAATGTTTGGAATGGCTTACAGATTTTAATATTTCGATTCACTAAAAAATTAAAAAAGCTGCTAATATTAATTATTAGCAGCTTTTATTTATTTAATTTATACATATAATCCCTAATTAATAATAATAATAATAATTTAATTATCAAATTCTTATTCAGAAATTCCAAGTGTTTTCAATATAAAAGCATAATCAAAAGCAATTTCCTTAAATTTGGAATAGCGTCCCGAAGAGCCACCATGCCCCGAATCCATTTCAGTAACCAATAATAATAAATTATTATCAGTTTTAAATTCTTTTAATTTAGCATTCCATTTTGCTGGTTCCCAATAATGGACACGCGGGTCATTTAATCCGGCTCTGATTAATATATTCGGATAATCGGTTTTCTTGACATTGTCATATGGCGAATATGATGAAATATAATCAAAATAATCTTTTTGCTCAGGATTGCCCCATTCGCTATATTCCGCCACTGTCAATGGAATTGTGGCATCAAGCATAGTATTCAGCACATCAACAAAAGGCACTATTGCCAGCGCACTTTTGAATAATTCCGGGCGTAAATTCAGAACAGCACCAATTAACAAGCCTCCTGCACTTCCACCCTTGATAATTAATTTATCAGGACTTGTATATTTTTCATTAATTAAATATTCGGAGCAAGTAATGAAATCCGTAAATGTGTTTCGTTTTTTCATCATTTTCCCGTCTAAATACCACTGCTCGCCGTTTTCGCCACCACCGCGAATATGGGCAATCGCTATCACAAAGCCTCGTTCGAGCAAAGATAAGTAGGTATGGGAAAAGCTTGGGTCATTCGTAATGCCGTATGAGCCATATCCGACGAGCAATGTGGGATTATTGCCGGTAAATTCAATATTGCTTCGATGAACGATTGAAATTGGAATAATCGCTCCATCTAGCGCCTTTGCGAATAATCTTTTCGTGATATAATCTTTTTTGTCGTAATTGCCCAAAACAGTAGTTTGTTTAAGCAAGGTGAGCTGCCGCTCTCGCATATCATAATCAAAAACAGTTTTTGGCGTAATAAATGAACTATATGTGAATCGCATTGTGTCGGAATTAAAATCAGGCAAATCGTTCGAGTCGCATGAATAGGTCTCATCCGGGAATTGAATATAATGCTGCTCAGAGCTGAGCATATTCAATATTCGTATTTGGCTCAAACCTCCGGAACGTTCATTTATCACCAAATAATCTTTGAACGGCTCTATATTGGTGATTCTGATATTATCATCATAGGGCAGGAAATCAACCCAATTCTCTTTTTGAGCTTGGCTTTTCGGAGCTTTTACTATTTTAAAATTCAGCGCCTCATCATTAGTAACGATGAGATAATCATCCAAATATGATTCTAAATAATATTGAATATTCGGTTCACGAGCACGAATTAATTGTGGGAATGTGTCTGCTTCATTCAACGGAATAACCCAAACTTCTGATTCGTCCTTGCTCATCAATGTTATCAAGATTGTAGATTTATCTTTAGTTTTTTCAATACTCAAAAAATAAGCATTGTCTAATTCATGGTAAATTAATTTATCCGAATCTATCGAATCGCCCAAAACATGCTTCCATACTTTGTCGGCTTGTTGAATATCATTTAATGTCGAATAAAATAAAGTTTTGTTATCGTTAGCCCATTCAATATTATCGGAGGCATTTTCAATTTTATCAGACAAAATATCATCAGTATCAATTACCTTGAAATTAATTGAATAAGATTCGTAACCCTCTGAATCTGTTGAATATGCTGCGATTTCATGATTCGGGCTGACTGCAATCGAACCAATTTGTAAATATTGCTTGCCTTCGGCTAATTGATTATGGTCAAGAATGACTTGCTCGGGAGCATCCATTGAGCCTTTTCGACGGCAATAAATTGGGTATTGCAAGCCTTGAACCGTCCTTGAATAATAGTAATAATCGTCCCGCTTGACCGGTACAGATAAATCAGTCTCTTGGATTCTGGAAATGATTTCATTGTAAATCTTCTCTTGAAGTTCACTCGTATCCTTCATCTTTTGTTCGGCGTACTTATTCTCGGCTTTGAGATATTTTATGACATTGGGGTCTTCTTTGCGTCTCATCCAGAAGTAATCATCAATGATTTCAACCCCGTGAACCGTGCTTTTGTGTGATATTTTATTTGCCAGAGGAAATGATTTATTATTAGTTTTATCACCTTTAGGAGAGCTTTGCTTTTTCGATTTTGAGTCAAATTTCTTGGATTGGTGAGCGTTAACATCCGACATCGCACGCGCGAATCCGATTTTCAAGACCATTTCCAATGCCTTGACACCGTCATTAATCATATCATTGACAGTCTCATCTTCGTTTGGATAAAAATGCGATAAGACGTAGTCCGACATTCCGCCGGGACCGAAGTCTTTGCCAATTCCAAGCCTCAATCGAATAAAATTGCTTGCGTTTATATGCTCGATTACCGATGCAATCCCATTATGTCCACCATCGCTACCCGCTGATTTGAGATGAATTCTACCAACTTGGAAATTGTATTCATCCACGCAAATCACAACATTCTCGGGTGAAATGCCATATTTATTCAGCATTTTTTTGACTGCGATTCCCGAATTGTTCATATAAGTCGTTGGTAGGCAAGTATATACTTCCTGACCTGCATATTTGAATTCTGCAAATTCGCAATCCGGTCCGAATTTGAATTCAGACTTGCATTTTGATGTAAAGGATTCTACTACTCGCATTCCGATGTTATGCCGAGTTAATTGGTACTTTGAACCGGGATTGCCTAAACCAACGATAAGCCACTTAGTTTTCGTCATTGTTGTGAACGAAAATAAGACGTACTTCCCCCAATTAGCGAATAGACGTTTTTGAAGCCGTGCTTGTTCAGAATCGTTGCTGCGGTTTTGCTACGAACACCGAAAGTGCAATACACGACTATTTCATTATATTCAGGATACTTTGTTGTTATTTCATGAACAAATGTATCAATTATGGATAACGGTATATTTACAGCTCCTTCAATATGATTGCGATGGAATTCCCATTCTTCGCAAACGTCAACTAACAAAGGCGGTTCGTCATTTTCCATTACGAATTTCAAATCGTCAGCTGTTATTTTTTTGTAAGCTTTCTTTTGTAAAATTTTCTTGTACACTTAAAAACCATCCCATATAAAAATGAAAATCAACACAAATAAAAAAAAGTAATCTACAATATTGCATATAGATTACTTCAATATACGGAATTTTGGTCAATTATGCAAATGATCTTGCAAATAATTCTTCAATAGCTTTTTTGCCATTGTCTTTAAGCAGTCTGGTGCCTGTTCCGGTAAAATGTGCATTTGTAATGACCGGGTCGGTGACATTTATCCAATTTTCACGATTCCATTTGAACCAACGATTTTGCTCTTGGTCAAAAACGTAAAGAGGCTTATTGCAAATTTTGGCAAATTCAGCGCCCCATCCGGTGCCACCTTTGACAGTCTTATCATTTTGGATTTTCCCGATTACGAAAACTTCCTGACCCTTGTTGATTTGATACCAAATCGTTTGCAAAATCTTACGGAAAAGCTGAGTTTCAGGGTATTTTCGGTTCATCAAGCGCGAAGCATATGTCATACTGATATCGCCTTGCTTCAATTCTTCATGATTCAAAATTCTAATTCCACGCGTACGGGCGATTTCGTGCCCTTCGAATGAAAAATTCACTTCGTCGATTCCATATTTTTCGGCTATTCTGCCAAACTCTTCTTCGGCACCATTGGCACCACCGCTAAAGAGTATTGTGTCTTCTACTTTCAACATGTATAACTCAAATTTGTTTTAAATAACATAAACTCACTTTTTAACGTTTATCTCATGATATTCATTTAAAATTGTTGTGACTCTTTGTATTTTAGTGTATTATTATTAAATTAGATTTTTAAATTTGACATATTGAGAAAAACATGAAAATTGTAAAAATTTTAGTAGCTTTTGTTGTTGCATACTTGTTGTTTGGCAGTATGGCAGCATTTTCCGCTGATGGCGACACAGTCAAAGTCCGCACAATCGAATTTCAAGACCGCAGAGAGGGATGGTACGATTTCCCTTCGATTGACGAAGAATTCCAGAGAATTTTGCTCCATTTCACTCTTAGATGCCCACCCGGTAAGCCATGCGGCGAGTGGGATTACATTTCGAATGTTTTCGTCAGTCATTATTATGCTCCCTCATTCCGAGTCAACGGCGGCTCACCTGCAACTTATTCCTTCGTGAATGATACTGCTTGGAACTATGAGAGAATTCAGGTAGATGGCGTGTGGGAAACCAAAAAAACTGCCAAGAATTCCACAGTGCTATATTTTTACGATATTGATTCGGAAACACCGACTAAGGCAGTAGATTCGATGATTGTTTGGAATTTGTATTATGATAATTATGAATGGGATGAAAACGGCAAAGCAACTGATTCCACTCTTGTCGCGGCTGATTCGGTGATAACGTTAGCTAAAAAACGTGTGTATTTCAATGACAATGTCACAATTAGAGAACGTTATGAATTGATGAGATTCATCACGCCTTACGGCAATGGCTTAAACTTGGGTGCAGGTTTTACTTGGACATTGGACGTTAGCGATTTGAAAGATATGATAGCCGGCAGAGTGCACCTTTCTTCGCCCAATGGCGGTTGGGGAGACCCGTTTGACCAAAATGACCAAGAGGATTTGCAACTGACTTTCAGCTTCATCGAGGGCACTCCACCACGAAATATAATCAACCGACACACATATTTACAATATATTAGTGCAGTGTATGACGGAAATTTTGAATCGAAAGTTCCTGCTTTTGATTATACGTTTTCAAATGAAGAGAAGGGTGCAAAATTAATCGTCATCCAAACCGGACACGGATTTGGTGGTAACAGTGATAATTGTGCAGAATTTTGCCGAAAAGAAGCGTATGTCAAAGTGAATAATGTGCAGACTCATTCGCAATGGATTTGGCGTGATTGCGGAATCATTCCGGTTTTCCCGCAAGGTGGCACTTGGATTATAGACCGCACAAATTGGTGTCCGGGAGCAGAGGTCGTGCCTCACGAATACGAAATTACACCTTACATAACGTCGGGCAGCACAGCTTCAATCGATTATGATATGGAATTCTATAATACTCCTTGGAATCCCGGCAGTAATCGAGCACCTGTTTGGGTTTTGTCATCATACCTTGTGACTTACGGCGACCATAATTTTGAAACTGACGCCAGATTGGAAGGCATCATAGCCCCAACAAATGAACAAATGCACTTGCGTCAAAATCCGATTACGACAAATCCCATCATTCAAATTAAAAATACAGGCAAAAACCCGATTTCCACTATTAAAATCAAATATGGCAACAATCCTGATAATTTGGCAGAATATACTCATGAATTTGGGGAATCAGATCTATTAAATTTCGGCGAAGTAGCCACACTCTATTTGCCTTATAATAACTGGCTGCACGCAAGTTCGCCTAATTTATTCATCGCCGAAATTATTGAAGTCAACGGCAATCCTGATGATTACGCATCGAACAATATCGGGAAAGCCTTTTTCACGAAAAATACAAATATTTATCCGAGCAAATTCGTTGTTGATTTGACTACGAATAATTCTGAAGTTTTAGGCATTAGCTCGCCATATAATTGGGCTATTTATGATGCGAATTTCAACATTGTTAGCGAAAGAGCCTCAACGCAAAACAGCACACGTTACCTTGATACAGTCAACTTACCTGAAGGGAATTATAGGTTTATTATTCGTAATCCTGCCGGTTACGGGCTCGGATTCTGGTTTTATAACAGCCAATTAGGTTTGAATAACGGAGCTCTGAAATTTACGCGTGACGGTGCCACTATTCGTACATTCGCAGTTGATTTCGGAGATTTTATAATTCATGAATTCATAGTTGCAAATAAGCCGACTGTAATTTCTTCAATAATTGGCGATAAAATTGAATTCGCATCAGTTGGTGTCGGCGAAAGCAAAATTATTGATTTAGTTTTGAAGCCCGAAAATAATGCAGGTGTAATTATAAACGATTTATCCTTATTTTTTGCTGATAATAAAAAATTCGAAGTAAGCGAGATAATCGGCAATGGAAGTGATTTCCCGTATAATTTGGAATTAGGCGATTCGCTAATTATCAAAATTAAATTCACTCCGCAATCTGTTGGTCCCAAGACTGCTCAAATACGAATTTCGACAAATGACCAATTCAAGTCAAGCTTAGTATATAATTTGTCGGGCTCCGGCACCGACGGCACAAGCGTAGAATCTATGCAAACGCCATCATTCAGCATTACGCCAAACCCGGCAGATGACTTCTTAACAATCCATCTAAACGGCGGCAACCCTACGGTTAACCGTAGGGTTGAAAACACAGATATAAAAGTGCAGATTTATGATGTGTTGGGAATTGAAGTAATATCTTTAGAAACACTGCATGCAATGTCTGCCCAAAAAATCAATGTCTCCCATTTACCCATTGGCTTATATATCATCAAAATTGGCAATTATACACAAAAGTTTATGGTGGTGCGATGATTTTTCGTCAGAACTATGATTTATATGATTAATTTGATTTTTTTGATTTGATAATTTAATGTTTGAATTATTTGAATCATATTAATCACGAAAATCATGTAAATCATAGTTCAGACAATTATATTAATCACAATAATCAAGAAAATCATAGTTCAGACAATCACATTAATCACCTAAATCAAGAAAATCATAGTTCAGACAAGAATGAACTTGAATTTCTTGTGTAATAATTCATCCGATGACTCCCACTCATATGTGCCACAAATTTAATAAATTCAATGCATATGAATAGGGCAAGTCATCGGATGAATAAATTAATTTATCATAGTGAAACAAACACAAAAAAAATGTGTCTTTGCAATTGAGAACGATGATGAAAAATTACAAACGATATAACGACGAAGAATTGATTAGTATCACGGCAAGCGAGCCTGAGCCTGAGAAGTCGGGTGCATTTTCGGAGCTGTACAATCGCCATTGCAACAAACTGTACTTGTATTGCCGAAAGATTTTTGGTGATGGTACTTATGCCGAAGACATTTTCCAAGACACATTTATGCAACTTATTCGAAGTATCGAGAGCAAAATTGTCATCGGCAATGTGCAGGGTTATCTGCTCCGAACCGCCCGAAATCTATCGCTAAATTTCAAGAGAAACAACAATAAATTACTTGTCGAATTTGACGATTACCATGCTTATTTCACTGAGAGAAATTTCGAGGTGAAGGAACTGACTCAGATGATAGACGCAGCACTGGATTTGCTTCCCGAAGAACATAAAGAAGCGTTCATTTTGCAGGCTTACCAAGGACTAACATACAGCGAAATTGCTACACTAACAGAGGTTCCACTCACAACTGTCAGAAATCGAGTTGTAAGGGCGAAATCGAAACTGAGAGAAATTTTGTCGCCAATGCTTGAAGAAGGAAAGTAGGAGAAAAATTATGAATGAAAATATAAAATATAATGATTTGATTTATCTTGTGATTGACGGGGAGGCGAACGAAATCGAGAGCTCGACCCTTTTTGCGGCGCTCAATGATAATATCGAATTGCAAAATGAATTTCAAGCGGCGCTTAAATTAAATCGTGCTTCAGAAGCTTATGTAACTGACTCGGCTGTGCCTATCGGCGTGACTTCAAAACTGTTCAATCAAGCAGGATTAACTTATGTCCCTATGGCTACCACGACTGCTGCTAAAGTTGCAACTGGTAGTGTAATGAGTAAGTTCATGAAATCTACGCTTGGAAGCATCGGGTTCACAGTTTTGGGGCTTATTTTGGGTGCTGCAATTATGTATTTGCTGAGTGATAGCAAGAGAACTGACGAACAAAATAAAAATCAATATACCATAAATAATAGGCATATTCAATTTACTAAATCCGACAAAACGTATCCCGAAATGACTTCATTCAGCGACGAACGAGAGGTGCCAAAAGTTAAAAAGATTAAGCCGAAAGCTATCATCAATACTGAAGATTCGCAAAACGACATGGCTTTATTGGAGAATAATGCACCCAAAGCGGCTTTGAATGTTGCACCCGAAATAAATCGTTCTCTGTATGTCTCTAATCACGAAAGTCTTGATTTGCTAAAGTCAGCTGATTTTGAAGCTATGAATATGGTGAATGCAGACATTCTCCCGATTTCCAATTTCGATTTTAAAGATTGGGGCTTATCCATCGAAGTGAAAAACTCATCATACTGGAATCTCCCGAAAGAGTCTATCTATCCGAGTGAAATATCAAAATTTCATAATATGTCGGTGTCATTATTATATGATTTATCTGAAAATTGGAAAATTGGCGGCGAAGTCCGACATGAAACTTTTTACGTTAAATATTTGAGCACGGACGCTCTCCGACAGGATTTCATATTTGAGCAGCAACCGAACTTGACGAGTTATGGTGCACTTGTAAGATACTCCTTTTATAATACTGAAGCATTAAAAATCTTTGCACAAAATAATTTATCAGCTAATTATTATGGCTTAGTATTTCGGGGTTCATTAGGTGTTGAATATTATATTATTCCCGAACTTTCAATATTATGCGCTGTGGACTTTGCCGGATTATACTACAAACATCAGACGAGAACGAATACATCGGAAAAAGTTGGCATTTCTTATGGTATTAATTTTAAATTATAAATGTATAAAATGAGAGTATGAATTATGAAAAAGTTTGCTACCATTTTTGTTTTTATTACGTTTTACATATTTCAAGTACAGGATTCTTTTTCTCAAGATGTTAATTTAGGTCTAACGGTTGGAATGAATCATTTCATGCATAATTCAGACAATGCAAATTTCTCTTGGGCTGAGGGAAATATGATTGCACCTGACAAGTTAAGTGATTGGGGCAAGTCTATTCTATTTGGTTTTGTAGCAGAATTCCAGCCATCCGAAACTGCAAAAGATGCCTTCCAATTCCGTTTTTCGTACAACTCTTACAGTTTCCAAAGCGATTATAATTATACTAACAATTATAGAACAGAGAGCATGCCGGAAGAATTAATTGATTCAACAATTACAAAAACCTTTAGATATCGAAATGACTTTACCTTGAATAGTTTCTCTGTGGATTTATTGTATGCATATTATATTTTTGAAGATGTTTCTATATTGGCAGGTACAAAAATCAATTACTTCATCAGGAAAGATGTGATTGCAACCGATGATTTCATATTACCGATTCAAGGACAATTTACCGGTGTTGATAAAAAATATATTAATAATCATAGGACTATACTTATTTATCAAAATGATAATGTCGAAGAAATTTCAAGTTTTAATATAGGAGCAACAATTGGATTTCAGTATAAAATCAAGTTGAAGAGTTTAGAAATATGTCCCATTGTCTTATATAATTTTTACTCAACTAATCTTATGAATGATTTAGGATGGAAATTGACTACATTTATATTTGGTTTTGATTTTATGTTCGGTGTTTAAGTTTTTGTGAAATTGTTGTTTAAGTATAAATAAATATTAAATTTTAAATTTGAGAGAAAGATGAAAAAGTCTATTAATTTGCTTGCCCTTTTAACTTTGTTGTTTGTAGTTTCCTGCGGAGATATTGTTGATTCTGATGACAATATCAAGAAAACAGCTGTAACTTACGCAAAAGTTCTTGAAAACCAAGAAACAGGAGTGATTTTGCCTTTGAAAGTAGGGAATAAATGGCTCTACACAGTTGATGAACTTAATGAAAACGAACTTGTGTTTAGAAAAAGGGCTGATTCGATTGTAGTGATAAGCGAACTTACTTTAGACGACGGCATATGGTTCGAGGTATATTTCCCATTAATTTCTAAAAAAGAAAATGTTTTGATGACAAATACCGAAAAAGGTCTATGGGTGCGATGCGAACAATGCGAAAATAAATCATTTCTTTGGGCTGAATATCCCTACCAAAATAAATTATTTTATGTAATGGAAAAACACTTTGTAATATCAGATTCAAACGGCGATACACTTGCTGAAGATTTTGGTAGTATAGGGAAAACTGCCCAATCAGCTTCTATTAAATTGTCAAATGGTCAAGAATATGAAACAATTAAATACGATGTTTTCGCAATAAATAAAGAAAAAATGATAACACAACTTCATCTTGGTGATGAACATTACGTTCCGGATTTCGGATTAGTATCATCATACATCAAGCCATATTCCAAAATGATTGGCGAAAATTACGAATTAGTTCAATTTATAAATGAAGAACAAGAGGATAAATCCTGTGTATTTGATGAGTATATCAACTTAGGTGAAATTCGTAAAGATAGCCTTGTAACAATTTCAAAAGAAATCATAAACACAACAAATAATAGCTTCAAATTAAAAGGGATTGCAATTATTCCGGCAACCGAAATAATCAGCTTTGGAAAGTTTAAACCTTCGATGCATGAATGGCTCAATGCATCGCTCAAACCCGGACAAACACAATCAATTGAAATAAAAGTCACTCCCGACAAATTAGGTGAATTTTCCACCACAGTTATGATAATATATTCAGACCTAAATAAGTGCTTTTATAATATATTAATTGAAGGTACTTGTATAGAGTAGCATTTTTATTAAATCAATTATCCGATGACTACGGTCATCGGATGAATACAAAGCATTTGCCCGCAGGCTTCATCAAAATAGGTGATAATATAGAGAAATTTGTGAAGTGGTAAGGCTTTGTCTGAACTATGATTTTTGTCTGAACTATGATTATTTTGATTAAATTGATTATTATGATTTTATATTGAGTTAAATCACATTAATCACAAAAATCATGCAAATCATAGTTCAGACTACATAGCAATTCATCCGATGACTCCCTCAGATTTGCCACAGCTTCATTTAAACCAATTCATCTAAAAAGCGCAAGTCATCGGATGAATAAAAGAATTTAAGAGCTTCTAATTCACATAAATCATAGTTCAGACTTCATATTAAAACGGTGCAGTTACCGATAAGGCACCGCCGGTTCTACCCTTGGCGTTTGGACCAATGCCAAACCGAACATCAAATGACCAATAAAGTACATTGCTAAAAAATGTTGGTATGCGAGATAATCCAAAACCTGCTTCAGAATAACCGGCTGAACCAGTTTCTCGGTAAAATGAATTTGAATTGTTGTAATATTCGCCATATGTGCCACCGATTGTTAGTTCAGGACCTCTGCCTTCATATGTTGGAAGTCCAATCCATCGCCACCAAATATCAGATAAATTATAAAGTGCTTGAACCGAATAATATTTATTTCCGCCATAAAACCCAAGTGGTGCTGTATAGAAATTACCCACATTGTTCAAAATAAATAGCCTCGTAGCCATGCGGTGTTGGTATTGGACCGGAGTATCGTCTGTTGCTATACCACCTGAAAGTGACAACATGAGTTTCATCGCTCCATATCCTGTCTGAAATGTCGGAATTGAAACAATGAATCTGCCACTAATACCACCAAAATCTGTTTCAGTTTTCGTTTCCTGACCTCCGAAAGCATCAATATTGATTTCGGCATCAATCGTTTCAGGAAGCATAATTGGAATAATTTTACCATAAGCAATGATTGAGCGCAAGATTCGATAATCACCATCAATTGCTTTTGGATGATTTCGCCATTCATAATCCTCAAAAAGAGATGCATTTGTAGTTTTATCAAGTGAAAAATTTCTTGAAAATTCCGCACTTAAAGCGAATTTAAGATTTTTGGAACTTATATCCAACCCTAATCCAAATCCATCGTTTTGATAATAGTCGTTATAATCCTCATGAACGAATGCAGCCGCTGCAGTATTGAAAAGTCGGGGATACTGACCTATGGAATGCCCGAACTCGTCCTGAACTGAAAAAACTTTACCACTAAATATGAAATCCGCACCTGCCATTTTTAAAGGTGGCAATTCCAACTGAACGCTCCCAAAAACATCCTGCAGCCCAAAACTAAAATAACCCAAAGTATTTAAATTAAATCCATATGCTTCCAAACTTGGTTTCAATCCCAAAGAAACAGAAGAAACCCTGTTGAAATCTATATAAGGTATCATCCAGCTAAAATTGACATTGCTTTGGGTTTGAGCGGTTTGAACAGAATCAAGCGCTACGGCACTTTCAACTTTCGCATAAATCTCAATTTCTCTATCGGACAATTCACGCATCGAATTTTGCTCCCAGAATAAGGAGTCTCGTGTATCAGCAAGCGAAGAAATCCTTATGCTACGCTTGCTCATATCTTTTGTATAAAAAGAATCCGGCAGGACTACATTTATTTTTGCATCACTAAAAATACTTGTTGCTTTTACATCCGTCGAGAAACCTAATATTCCTTTGACAACATCAACTTTGGCTTTAGCACTTACCTCAAGAAATGCCGGATACCAGACTTTTTCTTCAGATTCGCTGTACTTTTGTTTTATTACAAGGTTTTGAAAAAATGGAATTGCGGTTGTAGAACTTGGGCTAAGTTCAAGTTCTACGATATTATATGTTTCTTCCACTATTCGAATTTCACCTTCAAACCGAGGGTAAATATCTGACTTCGGCTCAACATTTAATACATAAATATATCTATCATTTTGGTTAATTCTATCTTTTAATGTGAAATTATAATCAGATAGGGCAGAAGTACCAATGGGAGAAGGCATTGTCGTTTTCAGAAAAGTAATATCATCATCGTAAAAACTAACAAACTGAGTGATTGCCATAATATTCTGTTCAGATGGAATATTTGCAGTTTGGCGGCGTTTATTTATAGTCGCTTCGCTAATATTTTTCTCATAATCCTTTTGAACTGTTGAAAATGTTTCCATAATTATATATTTTTTACTGTCCGAAGGCTCTTCACTTCCACCTATACCAACTGATGCACCCATAGACACTTTTCCATCTTCACTTGTATTAATTGAAAGCAGAGAACCATCAAGTTCCATTACTAATTTTGAGTATAGCTCACCCGAAAAAGTGCGTAGCTTTTGCACATTTTCATTCCGTTTCTTCACAGCCCTTTCTATTATTTGTTCTGGAGTAATCGCAGCCGTTACATTCACATTTCCGGTAACCACCGGAACAGGTTTGAGTTTGAATTCCAATTTCTCCGGCTTAACTTTAACTATCAACGAGTCTGAGCTATAGCCCAAGGACCGCACAAGCAGTGTTTCGCCTTTGTTTACACTTAGTCTGAAAAATCCTTTAGATGATGAGTAAGTACCTCGGTTTGTTCCTTCAATTCTGATGCTCGCCCCGGGAACAGCCTTGCCGTTCGTGGCATCAATGACATTCCCTTCAACAACAAAAACCTCGGCAGAGTAAATAGTCGAAATATTAAACAAAATGGTAGCAATGATCAAAGTTACAATTTTCATTCTATTCTCGTTTTCATTTCTAAATAATTCATATTACGGATGGTGTATAAATTAGTTGCAATAATAGTTCAGACTATTGTTTGTTTCAGATTTTATGATTAGTTTTGAAAGAAAGCAATATTTGTTTTGTTGAAAATAAATAGGAGACCTAACAGTGAAAATGTTCTTATCCTTGATAGTAATTTGTGTTTTATTTGTTATTTCATGTGATTCCACTACAGAACCTACCACTAAACCTATGATTTATGGTACTTTCGTAGATGCTGACGGTAATCCCTTAGCTGATGCTGAGATTTGTTTGATTCCTGATAGAATCTCAAAAGCAGTAATTGGCAAGATTGCATTTAGCGATGCTCCAAAGCCACCTATGCTTCAAGTTGTCGAACTTCAGTATTTTACTGCAAACAGGAAGGATGGACATGTTGAATTGGAATGGGCTACTTCAAGTGAGCAAAATTGCGACCGTTTTGAAGTCATGCGTGCCGTAATGAAAGATAACAAGCCCGATGTTTATACGAAAATTGCAACTGTTCAAGCAAAAGGGACAAGTTCGACACCCTCTTCTTATTCTGTGACAGATGAAAATATAGTTCTCAATAATTCTTACTTTTATAAATTAAAGATTATTGATAAGGATGGAAGTTCAGTAGAAACTGACGAAGTTTTAATGGTAAATTTTGAAGCTCTTATTGAAATGAAAGCAAATCTACCTAATCCCTTTACCAATTCAACATCTATAATATACAAATTGCCCAAATCAACTGAAATCAAGTTCAATATTGTTGAAAAAAGTACAGGAAACCAATATTATGATTTGAAAATGCACGCTCCGAGCGGAAATCATATGTATGAATGGCATCCATATCTTGACGAAGCAAATAATAATTTCACTATACTTCGCCCGGGTGTTTTCATGGCTAATCTAATTACTACAGATACTACAATATCTATCGGAATGATTCTTGATTTTATATTTATGGAATCTAATTGCGAAATTCCTCTCCATATTGTTAAAACTGATAAAGATGGAAAATTTGAGATTGATTGGAAATGGGTACCCGAACTTGCAGAATATTATCGAGTAGCTCATGATGGTTCTGTACTTGGAAAATTTATGTATGGTGATAGTGGTGAAATCATTGCCAGAAAATTTGTTTCTGAAAATGATAACACTAAAAAATACTTAATAGGACGGCATTCTTTTGTCGCTGATAGAAATGGAAAATTGAAAATAAAGCTCACAGCTAAAGAAGTTGAAGTTCAAAAGTAATATTTTGACATTATGACAATTTACTCTCAACGAACTTCTTGATTTTGGGCAATAACAACAGGCTCAATAAGATTCCGATTGCATCCGCTGCGACATCCCAAAAATCACACATTCTGCCGGGTACAAAGTGTTGGTGGAGTTCGTCACTCAAGGCATATAAAATTCCTATTATCGCTACTGCGAAGTAAGTTTTTTTAAGTGTCAGATTTGGTTTTTGAGCTACAACCGCAAATTGCAACAATATTCCGAATATAAAATATGCAGTAAGATGTAAAATTTTGTCTTGACCCATGATTGCATCCGAAACAAAGGGAACTTGGTGTATCGAAGACATCACAAAAATTGCAATTGCCATCATGACGACCGGCAATGTAAAAATCAGTTTTTTATTTATCATTATTCTATTTCTGTGCTTATAATAGATTTGAAAGAGCCCGGCAAATAATCAATAATCGAAGATGCTGTAAGGGTGTATTCATCATTTTCCATTGAATACAAATCTCCGGCTCTCGAATGTAAATATGCCGCCAATGCAGTCGAATGCAGCAAATCATCGGATTGTGCCGCTAAAGTGCCGATTATTCCGCTCAGTACGTCACCGCTACCGGCAGTTGCCATTCCCGAATTTCCCCCCAAATTCAAAATAGTGCTATCACCATTTGTAATAATTGTGGGGTGTGACTTTAAAAGAAGCGTACAATTTTGTTCGAGAGAAAATTTCTTAGCAATATTCATTATATCATTTTGAATCTCCTCAACGGGCAGATTCGCCAATTTGGAAAATTCGTATATGTGTGGCGTAAGTATTATATTATTATTTAACTCAATGTCATTGCTGATGATTCGCAATCCGTCTGCATCTATCACAATAGGTGTTTCAGGAAATTCAGCTATAATCTCATTCAGCATTTTCAAAGTTGAATCATTCGTTCCAATTCCGGGACCAATTACAATAGAACTTGCCTTTTTGCAACGACTGAGGATTAAATCTTTGTTTCCGGGCGAAATTGTTCCGTCAGAATTTGATTTCAATTTATATGCAATGACTTCGGGCAAAAGTGCCGGATGAATGTTTGGCGTGAGCAACTCAACGAGACCTGCTCCTGACTTAATCGCCGAATTTGCTGTTAGTGCAGCTGCTCCGGGCATTGAATCCGAACCCGCAATGACAAGGACTCGTCCAAAATCAAATTTGTCACTATTTTGATTACGAACGCCAAGAATTTCACTTGCCGATTCATCATCCAAGCACATATAAGCATCTGCGTGAGGTGAATTTAGAGGTGCTCCGAGATTGCAAACAATGATTTCACCGCAATGATTGGGCCCATCTTGCAGATACATTCCCAATTTTGAGGCAAACATAGTCAAAGTGATTTCGGCACTGAAAGCATCAATATGTGCCCGTCCCGTATCGGCATTCAATCCTGCCGGTACATCAATTGCGATTTTCATTGCATCGGCAAAATTCAAAAGTTTTAGCAAATCCGGAGTATTGCCGCGAAGATTTTCATCAGCTCCAACGCCTATTAATGATTCAATCACGACATCCGATTCTTTCAGCATATCAAATATGAAACTATGCTCAAGATTTTCATACATTGGAATTTGCATTTTTCGGACTATTTCGTAATTGCTTCTTGTTTCGGCACTCATCTTGTCCGGCGAACCAAAGAGGAAAATCTTGATTGATTCGAATCCATTCACATGCAAATGTCTCGCCAAAGCCAAACCATCTCCACCGTTATTTCCTGTACCGCAAAATATTGCAATACTTTCTTCTATTAAAACTCTTTCTCTTATCACTTCAAATGATGCGCGTGCTGCATTTTCCATCAAAATCTGAGAGCTGATGCCCAGACTTTCGATTGCGTAAGCATCTGCTTTGCGTGTTTGCTCGATTGTTAAAATATTTTCCATGCCTATTTGACGTTTAATGACTCATAAATTTTGGAACTTTCTTTTAAAAAAGTCGTATATCTTGTATGGATATGACGATATAATGAGGGGAAATCGTTTGATTTTGAATATTGATGATTTTTTTCTTTAGGCTAAACCAAATGTCGGTATAATTTTTGTAATTGATTAATAACATTTGTTGGATTTGCGAGTCTAAAGCTTAATATAATGTTCAAAGGAGAAACCGATGATTGATGAAAAATTGAAGATACAGACCAAAAAAAATGAAGATATACATTGTGTGTATCTGAATGGCTATCTTGACGCTCACACAGCACCAAAACTCGAAGAGACCTTCCAACGAATAATTAATGATGGAGACTATAAGATTTTGGTCAACTTTAGCGAGTTGGACTATATCAGCAGTGCCGGTTTGGGTGTATTCATGGCATACATCGAAGATGTACGCAATAATGGTGGCGACATCAAACTAACTTCGATGAAGGATAAAGTCTTCTCGGTTTTTGACTTGCTCGGTTTCCCGATGCTTTTTGATATTGATGCTGACGAGCAAGACGGAATTGCGAAATTAGCGAATAATCAATTTAGATGAAAGCTGATAATTCACATAACAACTCTATTTGTACGGCTGGTGACGCAGTTGAACTTTCGCGTATTCGTGACTTTGTCAAATCTAAAGCTGAAGTCTTCGGTTTCGGCGATGGCGATTGCAATAAAATAGTGCTTGCGGTGGACGAAGCCTGCTCAAATTTGATTGAACACGCTTACCGAAAAGATGCCTCAAAACTACTCTGCGTTGAAATTGATTCATCAGATAAGGACTTCATCATCAAAATTTTGGACAATGCAACACCCTTTGACCCTTTGAATGTACTTCAAACCGATATGGAGGAGTATTTCAAAACGCTCAAAAGAGGAGGGCTTGGCATCAAAATCATGCTTATGGTGATGGACGAAATCCTTTACTATCCTTCAAATGAACAGAATCCTGTCAATACTTTAATCCTAAAGAAGCATTTAAACTAAATAATATCATTAAATATTCGTAATTTTGTATGAGATGTATTTGTAAAATTTTACAAAGGTTTTATGAAATTTGTTATAATGTTTGGGGCTATAATCTTAGCGGCACTATTCGCTGCAATTGGTGGTTACACTAAACCCAAAGCTTTATGGTGGAAAGTTATCGCAATCCTGATGGTCGCATTCGCTCTGATTCTGACTATTCTACCGCCTGTATCCGGCAATCTTGCTACTGCTCGCTATATCAAAGAGGGATTTTACGAAAGCCTCAACCTTCATATCACTAATAAAACCGAGAATCATTACTTCGACGCCCAATCAGGCAAATGGTTTGTCTATTTCGGCGACAAACCCGCTGACCTTTCCGACCCTTCGGTAGTGAATTTCAATCGCAAGTTGGTCATACATTCTAAAGAACTTCCACATGGATTTTCCGAAGATTCAGAATTAGTAATCAAAGCCGGGTACGACAAAGAGAACGATGCCATTAAATTTATCGAAACTAAATATGTCAATCCTCTTTTCGATTATCCTTTTGTTCCCAATTTGGACGAGCGAATCAAAATCTTGAATCTGCATGTGCCAATGGCTTGGATAGCAGTAATAGCTTATTTGATGTCTATGATATATGCCATTCGATATTTGAAATCGGGCGATTTGAAATGGGACATCAATACTGCATCTGCTGCAGCCTTAGGCAACCTTTTCGCAATATTGGCTACTGTAACGGGTATGTTGTGGGCAAAATATAATTGGGGTACATATTGGAACTGGGACCCTCGTCAAACGTCTATATTTGTATTGATATTGATTTATGCAGCATTTTTTGCTCTCAGAGCTGCGATTGATAACCCGGAGCGTAGAGCCAAACTCAGCTCAGTTTATTCAATCATATCCTTTGTTACAGTGCCTTTTTTGGTCTTTATTTTGCCAAGAATGTCAAGCGGCTTGCATCCCGGCTCTGCCGATGATGTCAATGCAGGACCACTTGTTTCAGCACAGCCAAGTGCTTTGGATACTAATTTAGTTTGGGGCTTTGGGTTGGCTTTGTTTGCATTTACAGTCATTTACTTCTGGCTGTTCAATATTTTAGTCAGAATGAACATTATTAAGAATAAATTGAGTTAAGGATTTTAATATGGAACAATTTCTGCATGATAATTCGCTCTTTGTAGTACTTGGAATCGCATTGATTCTATGGTTCGGCTTAGGTATTTACATGTTCTCTTTAGATAAAAAAGTCAGTAAATTGGAAAAACAAATCGCAACAAACAAAGAATAGTTGCATTGACAGTACGATTTTCTGCGTTTAGTTGGAAAAAATGTGTTATATTACATTGTAGTAATATTGTAAATTAAGGTAAATTATGAAAACAAAATATATAATCGGAATCGTTGCGGTAGCAATATTTGCCGCACTCGCTATATTCTCTTTCGATTCTTCTAAAATCGAATATGCAAGTTTCCCCGAAGCTAAAGACAAAGCAAAAGTTGTCCAAGTTATTGGTTCATGGGACCAAACCGAAGGACAAGAGTACAACTCCGAAGCTAATACTTTTTCTTTCTCGATGGTTGATGAACTCGGCAACAAAGCTCGAGTGGTAAGCACAGGCTCAAAGCCAAATAACTTCGACGTTGCTCCTATGGTTGTAATCAAAGGTAAATTCGAAGGTAACGATTTTCATGCGTCCAACATTCTTACAAAATGCCCTTCAAAATACGAAGGCGAGTTTGAAGAATTGGAAGGAACACAACTTTATAAAAATTAATTTTTCAGAAATTTCCTGAGATAAAATATATGTTTGGTAAAATTTTAATCATTTTGACAGTGCTTTTTGGCTTACTGTCAACTATTCTCTATTTAGTTTCCTACAAGAAAGACCACTTACGCAAGTTAGGTAGGATATTTTACTATTTGATGACCGCAGGAATCGTGGGAGCAAGTATTTATCTGCTTGCCAACATCTTGGGGCACAACTTCCAATTCACTTATATTTGGGAGTATTCTTCCACCGAACTGCAGAATTACTTCTTGGTTGCCTCTTTTTATTCTGGGCAACAAGGCTCATTCATGCTATGGATGATTGTTCTTGCTATCGTCGGACTGTTTCTCATAAACGGTACCAAGAATAATGGATATGAATCATTAGCAATGGGATTCTTCACATCCATAATTTTCTATATTGCATTGATTTTAATCTTCAAAAGCCCATTCGATTATGTTTGGGAAACATTTTCAGGCGAAGGACTCGAAGCCGGGTTTATGCCGGCAAACGGGCGAGGGCTCAATCCGATTTTGCAAAATTATTGGATTACAATTCATCCGCCGATTCTATTTATTGGCTATTCGATGATGGCTGTGCCTTTTGTATTGGCATTAGCCGCTCTTATCAAAAAAGAATACAAAACTTGGATTGACATTCTGATGCCGTGGGCATTATCCGGAACTGCCATCTTAGGTTTGGGCATCATGCTCGGTGGTTTTTGGGCATACGAAACATTAGGTTGGGGTGGTTTTTGGGCTTGGGACCCGGTCGAAAATTCATCACTTATTCCATGGATGATAGCCGTTGCTTTGGTGCATACCTTGATGGTTCAGCGTCGAACCGGCGGATTAATCAAAACGAATCTTATTCTGGGAATGCTCTCTTTCATTTTTGTGGTCTATGCAACGTTTTTGACTCGCAGCGGTATCTTAGGTGATACTTCAGTTCACTCATTCGTTACTCCCGGGGCAATCGTATATACCATGTTGATATTTTTCCAAATCACCTATTTAGGACTTGGAATTTTCTATATCGCATATAGATTCAAAGATATTAATAAGTATCTGAGTAAAACCACTATCAAAGATTTCTCTAAAGAATATTCCTTGACATTAGGTTCGATACTGATTTTAGCTATGGCTGCTATTGTAATTATGGGAACAAGTTGGCCCGCAGTTGCAGAATTATTCGGACAACAAAAAGTAGCAATCGAAATATCGGTCTATGACAAATTCGGAACTGTCTTTGCAATTGTTTTCCTTCTCATCAACGGTTTTTCACTATACCAAAAATGGATGATTGGCAATTTGAAAGATGTATTCGGCAAAATCATACTTCCATTTATAGCTTCAGCATTACTCGTAGTATTGCTTGCATTCATGGGATTAGACAGCTTTAATTTCATTTTGCTCACATTTGCCGCAGTTTTCTCACTTCTCACAAATCTCGAATTTTTGATTAGAAATCTCGCTAAAAATCCCAAAAAGCTTGGTCCATACCTTTCTCACTTTGGTGTTGCATTCTTGATTTTAGGTACCGTTGCAAGTGGGGGGTATGAAGCCACTCAGCAAATTAGATTGACTGAAAATCAGACAAAATCTGCTTTCGGTTATGACTTCACATTCATCGGGAAAAATAGAATCGAGCAAGAGTTCAAAGACAGAGAGAAATACCGATACAATGTATCTATTAAAAAAGGCAATGAAGAAAAAGTAGTCGGACCAATTATTTATTGGAGCGATTTTAATGAATGGAAATCACCATTCTTAGAACCCGGCGTATTCGTAAAAGTCGAAAAAGATATTTATCTGGCTCCAAAAGCTGTCGAAGCGGCACATACTTCACCAGAAGCATACCTCCGTAAAGCCGAGTCAACATTAGTGCCGATTGATTCGAGTCTCAGAATTTCAATCACAGGATTTGATTTTGACCAAGTATCAGGCGTCAGAGGAAATACTGCAGTAATAGGAACTATTTTGAAAACTCAATTTGCTGACGAAAGTTCACGAGCGGACACGCTTTATTCGATGTTGGACGTAACTACTTGGGAATCGCAGCCAAATTGGTATCAAATCCCCGATACAGAAGTTGAAATTAGCATGATTAGACTCGTTCGCGATATGAATGATGTCCAAAATACCAAAGCACACTTAGTATTCAAAAAGGCAGGAATGCCTGAACCTGAACCAATGGAAATTTTCACATTCGATGTTACAATCAAGCCTTTCATCAATCTTGTTTGGCTCGGAACTATTCTAATCGTGGTAGGATTTTTGCTACCGATTTCGAAGTACACGGCAAAAGGAAGGAAAAATAATATTACTCAAGAGTAATATGTAATTGTTTTCATTTGTAATCGTCTTAAAAGTACAATTGTAATCATTTAAGGAGAATTTAATGTCTGTTACTAAGTTTAAAAAGACTTTTGCCTTGCCCTTTGCCTTAGTGGCGGTGGCTGCCATATTAGTGTTTTCATATACAAACACAACTCAAGCCCAAGCTACGAGCAAAGCAGGCGACCCGATTGTTTTGACAATCAATTCTGTGATTCCGAATAACGTAGCCGGTACACCCGTAAACTTCAAGTTTACCCACAACGGAAAAGAAACCACTTTTTCAGAGTTCACCAAAGGTAAAGTTGTATTTTTGAATTTTTGGGGTACTTGGTGTCCGCCTTGTCGCAAAGAGATACCCGATATAATTGAAATACAAAAGGAATTGGGAAACAAGGATTTTGTGGTAATCGGCATTGCTATGGAAAGAGACCGTGACCCGATGACAAAAGTAACAAGCTTTTCGAAAGCACAAGGAATTAATTACATAAATTTCATTGGAGTCAAGGAACTCTTTAACGCATATGGTGGCATTAGTTCAGTTCCGACTACATACATAATTGGTGCTGACGGCAAAATTGAAGAAGTAATCGTTGGAATGCGTGCCAAAGCACAATTTATGAAATCTATAAACAAAGTATTGAAATCATAATCAAAGATTTTTTACTTTAAAATATATTCAAGTGGCTGCCTTCGCAAAGGGCAGCCACTTTTATTTTGTGGGGGAGAATAGCTATGTGAAGTCCAAAGCCCGAAGGGCTTGAATGTCAATAACCCCGTATGAAATGCGGGGAAAAGCATTTGCAGCCAATTATCTTTCGTATCCGTAAGTTTCACATACTGTTATTCACATTTAAGCCCTTCGGGCTTTGACCTTGTGCTTAAGTTAATTACACTGCCCGTAGGTTTCACATACGGTTATTCACATTTAAGCCCTTCGGGCTTTGACCTTGTGCTTAAGTTAATTACACTGCCAGTAAGTTTCACATACTGTTATTCACATTTAAGCCCTTCGGGCTTTGAAATAAATCTAAAGCTAATTTGTCTATCAAAAAAAGTAATTTATTTGATTTCGTTAAAATTGAGCTATTTCTAATTCAAATTGAACAGATTTCAACAATATAACTTATAAATTAAAGAGTTTATGAGACATTCGAATATTTAAAGCAGTATAATTATGAAAAAGTCGGGCTTCAAAAAATCAGATAGTACAGTTACTGTTGATGAACAAATAAGACCCCAAAAAGCGGCTTTCAATAATTTTCCTGTTGTAGGCATTGGTGCTTCAGCCGGTGGCTTAGAAGCACTTGAGCAATTTTTTTCTAATGTTCCCCCCGGTATAGGGATGGCATTTATTGTCATCCAGCATCTCGACCCCAATCATGTCGGAATGTTGCCTGAAATTCTTCAACGCACAACTGATATGAAAGTAACTCAGGCTGAAGACCTTATGAAAGTACTACCCAATCATGTCTATGTAATTCCACCCAATAAAAGCATGTCAATCGTAAAAGGTCATCTGCGTTTATTAGAGCCGATTGAAATACGCGGGCTGAGATTGCCGATTGATTTCTTTTTCAATTCGCTTGCAGACGAACAACTCAATAACGCTATCGGTGTTATTCTATCCGGAATGGGTAGTGATGGTAGTCAGGGTATAAAATCAATCAAGGAAAGGCATGGTATTGTTTTGGTTCAAGACCCTGCAACTTCAGTTTTTGATGCAATGCCCAGAAGTGCAATTGATTCTGTAGTTGTGGATATTCAAGGCACGGCTAATGAATTACCCGGCAAACTGATAGATTTTATTAATTTTAATACTAATAATGCTATCAAAAATGACTTTGATGGTGCCAATAAAAGTAATATCGAGAAAATAGTTCATTTGCTTCGCACATCTACAGGTCATGATTTTTCCCAATATAAAAAGAATACCCTGTACCGCAGAGTTGAACGGCGAATGGGTGTTCATAAGATTGATAAGATTGCCAATTACGTAAGGTTTTTGCAGGAAAATCCGAGTGAAATTAATATTCTTTTCAAAGAATTATTAATAGGAGTTACTAATTTTTTCAGAGATTCTGAAGTATGGAATAAGCTTAAAAATAGCGTTCTTCCTGAAATGCTCAATGAGTTGCCTGATGGTTATATTCTCAGAGCGTGGGTTCCGGCTTGCTCTACCGGAGAAGAAGCATATTCTCTGGCTATTATTTTTGATGAAGTATATCAAGAAATCAAACATAAAAAGAAACTATATTTGCAAATATTCGCTACAGATATTGATAATGATGCAATAAATATCGCTCGAAAAGGAAATTATTCTTCGAACATTGCAACAAATGTTTCATTAGATAGAATTGACAAATATTTTAAAAGTAATGAGTACGGCTATAGAATAAACACAAATATTCGAGAAATGGTTGTTTTTGCAAGCCATAATATAATCAATGACCCTCCATTTACAAAATTAGATATTCTATCATGCAGAAATTTGTTTATATATATAGAGCCTGATTTACAGAAGCAACTTATGTCATTATTTTACTATAGTTTAAATGTCGGTGGATTAATGATTCTCGGCACTGCTGAAAGTGATAGTTCCAAAAAAGGTATGTTTGACTCAATCGATACAAAATTGAAATTGCTGAAACGCTCTAATAATGAAATAGAATCAATATTTACAGATTTTCCAAGCTCTTATTTAACTAAATTAAGAATTCCGATGAATGAAAAAAAAGCAAACATGATGCCGGATAGTATCCAGTCACTTGCAGAGCAATTATTGCTGCAAAGATATGCACCGGCAAGCGTTCTGATTAGTGGTTCGGGTGATATAATCTATATTACAGGTCGCACCGGCAAGTATTTAGAGCCTGCTGCCGGAAAAGCTAATATGAATATCTACATAATGGCTCGGGAAGGTTTGAGCCACAAGCTACCTGAAGCTATCCGAAAAGCGAAACAAAATTATGAGCCTGTTTTAATTTATGATTTAAAAGTTGGTTCTGAAAAAGATTATCACATGGTTGATGTTATTGTACAACAAATTGAAAAACCTGATTTATTAAAAAATAATATTATTGTGGTTTTTTCAGAAGTTCCTGAATACAGAGTACCGATTTATACTAAATTAAAACCCGGGCAAACAGACGCTTTGCTACCATTGAATGAGTTAGAAATAGCACTTGCCCGCGCTTATGAAGATTTGAAAACCTTGAGAGAGGAAATGGAAACTTCGAACGAGGAACTAAGCTCCTTGAACGAGGAACTTCAATCCTCAAATGAAGAACTTCAATCCTCAAACGAAGAATTAACTTCATCAAAAGAGGAAATGCAAAGTCTGAACGAAGAGCTTCAAACTGTTAATGCCGAATTACAAATCCGTGTAGCAGATTATCTTGAAGCAGATAATGACATGAAAAATCTTCTCAACAGTACTGATATTGCAACATTATTCCTCGATAGAGAATTGAATATCCGTCGTTTTACAGACCAATTAACTAAATTAATAAAACTGAGACCAACTGATATTGGACGACCTTTTACTGATATGGTTTCGGAGTTACAGTATCCCGAAATTGCAGAACATTCTAAAGAAGTTCTCCGAACACTGGTATTCAAAGAAATGGACATTGCAACCAACGATAATAAATGGTACACTGTAAGAATTATGCCTTACAGAAATTTTGATGACAGAATTGACGGTTTAGTAATAACCTTCATTGACATAACATTTGCTAAACATTTGGAAGCTGAACTAAACAAAACCAAAGATTTACTTCGTAAAAATAATTTAATGTAAGGTGCCTTCGGCTTAGTCTGAACTATGATTTTTATGATTTTTGTGATTGAGATGAATGTGCCAAAGGTTGTAAACATATTTCAGGACAAAAACCAAAGAACCTCACCCCGACCCTCTCCGAAGGAAAGGGAGAAAGAAATAAACATAGTCCACGAATTTATTCGTGGATTTGAATTATAGAATATCATTGATGCCCGTTGCGGTGCGACCTCGAAGAGGTCGAATTCATATCATCAACGATTTTGCTATAAACATGTGACTCTTTCAGAGTCAATAAATGTTTCACCTGACGAAACGGAAATTATTAAAACTCTTCGATTTTAATACCGGATTGCTTAATAATTTCATATAATGTACCTTTCGGCAAATCCTTTTTGTGCATTGGTATCACGACTCTTGTTTTAGTATCATGGTTAATTAGAATGTGGTGACTACCTTTTATTCTGTCAATCAAAAAGCCATTTTTAAGAAGTATTTTCATAATTTCCGTAGGCGTCAATGATGGCAGTTTAGGCATAAGATTCTACCATAACACTATACTCCAAGGTTTCATTATCATTTGGAATAGATTCATTATGCTCTGAAAGGCTTTCTAAATATAGTTCGATTGCTTCCTTAGCCATAATTTTTGCCTCAATAAGCGTTGAACCATACGAGATACATCCGGGCAAAGAGGGCACTAAAACTGTAAAACCACCTTCCGGCTCTGGTCTTAATAATACCTTGTAATTATTATATGTCATATCAAAACCTAAAAATAATAAATCATAAAAATCGACGAAATGTAAATCTTAATATTTTCCCTTTCCCGTCAGGAGTTACACCTAACTTATACATTTTGTCATTCTGAACGAAGTGAAGAATCAAGATTTCTTTATGAATTAATCCCGGCAGGGATTACATGTTTATCGAAAATCATCTATATAGGTGGCGGTTCGACCTCGAAGAGGTCGAATGTATATTGTTAACAATTTTGCTATAGATATGTGACTCTTTCAGAGTCAATACGTCACGTCAGGTGCAACACCTGACAGAACGGAATAAATTAAAAAGGATTGGGAATCACGAGTTGTTTGCAGATTTCTTTACAAGTATTATTTTTCAGCTCATTATGTCTGGGGACATAAGACCGAGTGCATCTAAAACATTTTCACGAGCTTCTTCCTTAGTCTCACCTTCAGATATCACACCTCTCATTTCTTTAATATATGCGGTATAGCCACCTTCTTCGCAAGGCGTATATACAATGGTAAGTTTTAATTTGTTTTCCATATTTTTTCCCTTCTTTTATACCTATATTGATACGGTTTAGCAGATTTTTTATTACTTGATATATTTTTCGTCCCGTCAGATGTTACACCTGACGAAATTGGCAAAATCTTAAATTCCCGCTCCCTGAGCCTGTCGAAGGGTGAGGGGTGTATGCGCAGCAGACGGGGTGGAAATATTGACCTAAAATTCATAACCCACGAATGAATTCGTGGGCTATGTTTGTTAAGATATTTTTGTACAGAATGGAATTTACGATTTCATCAGCTTTTCTAATTCTTCGGTGTAGCGTTTGATTTTTTGTATCGTAAGTTCTATGGGTTTGGGGCTGCTCATGTCAACTCCGGCTTTTTGCAATACGTTGATTGGGTAATCCGAACTACCTGAAGAAAGGAAATCCAAATAGCGCTTGATTGCAGGGGCGCCTTCGTTCTTGATTTGCTCGGCTAAAGCGTGGGCTGCTACAAATCCGGTAGCGTATTGGTAAACATAGAAATCGTATTTTACCAAATGATGAACGCGTGCCCATGATAAGCCTTCTTCAGCATCGGTTACCATTTCGGGTCCCCAATACTTTTGGTATAGCTCGGCGAATAATTCAGTCAGTTGGTCTGCTGTCAATATTTCACCTTTTTGAGCCTTTTCGTGTGTCAACATTTCAAATTCGGCGAATCGTGTTTGACGGAAAAATGTCATTTGTGCTGAGATTAAGAATTTTTCGAGTAGTTCAGCTTTTTCTTCTTTTGTTTTAGCATTTTCGAGCAAGTAATCGAGCAATAATGCTTCGTTTGTAATTGATGCCACTTCTGCTACGAAAATCGAATATCCGGTATAATGATATGGTTGGTTTTTCTCGCTGAAAAATGAGTGCATATTGTGCCCGATTTCATGAGTCAATGTGAACATATCGTCCATTGTGTTGTTCCAATTCATCAAGATGAATGGGTGAGGACCTGCACCTGTACTATTGGAATATGCTCCGCTGCGTTTGCCCTGAGTTTCGTAAACGTCAATCCATCTATTTTCAAATCCGAATTTCACTTGTTTAACGTATTCGTCGCCTAATGGTTTGAGCGATTTTAGTACGATTTCGGTAGCTTCGTCATATTGATATTCACGCTGTGTAGCAGGGAAGAGCGTCACATATGTATCATATGGGTGTAGCTCGTCTAATTTCAAAGCTGTCTTTTTGATTTTTGCCCATTTGTGCAGTGCATCAAGGTTGCTATTTACGGATTTTACTAAATTTTTGTAAACATCTACCGGAATATCGTTGCCTTTCAAAGCGGCTTCAATCGGGGAGGAATACTTACGAATTTCCGAATTCACAAGTCTTTGCTTTACTCTGGAATTGTACAATGATGCCATTGTCCCTTTTAATGCTCTGTATGGTTCATAAGTGGCTTTGTAAACGTCGCGGCGGTAATTTCTGTCCAATGCAAATAGTGCTGCTCTGTATCGACCGTGTGAAACTTGCATTTCCGTTCCGTCATTCATTTTGATATTTGGGAAAGGCAATTCAGCATCGTTCAAAATCGAATAAGTATTGCTTGCAGTCTGGAATACAGGACTAAGTTTTGCAAGAAGTTGTTCCTGGTCTGCCGGTAGAGTATGGTCGCGCATTTTGTAAGTTGATTCCAATCGGTGCCTGTAATCTGCCAAAACCTTGTCATTCAAATATGAATTGAATTTTTCTTTTGGAATGGCAATCAATTCAGGCGTAATAAACGAAGCCGCTGCAGAAAATTCCGAACCGAGCTTTTGGATTCTGTCGTACATCATTTGGAATTTGCCTTCGTTCAAATCTGTATCTCTCGACAAAGCGACGTATAAGTATAATTTCGAAAATGCCGCCGATACTTTATCAGTCAGAGCAAAGCAATCATAAACGGATTTTGCCGATTCGGCAAATTTGCCTTTGAACTGTTGAATCTTGGGGATTTCACTTTTTATACGTGCGAATTCCTGTTCCCAAGCATCATCGGAAACAAAAATATCGGCAGTATTCCACTTGTATTTGTCGTCAATTTCAGCCCTCGTGGGCAGTTTGGTTTGCGTATAGGTTTTCATGGAAGCTCCAATTATGCAAAAAATTACAATCCAAATCATATTAAACTTATTCATAAAGTTTTTCCCTTAAGTACGTAAAGAGTATATTTACAAAGAATCATTTTCATTTATTTCATTTTTATTTTCAAAATTATCAATAAATTGATTATGTTACACTATGCTGACGACAACTTTATATAAATACGAAAAAAAATTATTAAAGATTCTGATAATTTTCATGATTTTTCATCTACCGGTTAGTAGCAAGGATTCAGCAAGTGAACCTCTAATGCAAAGTGTTCTGTCGCTTAATCCGATAAATTTCAGGGAAGTTATTCATACTTTGGGACATGATTCGATGATGGGCAGACCCACCGACGGCAAAATCGGGAATAAAGCTGCGGAAGTGATAGCAAACAGATTAGCTGACTATGGCATTTTGCCGGGCTTGAACGGTTCATACTTCCAAAATATCCCATTGCATGAAATTTCGGTGTTACCTGAAAGCGAATTTAAAATTGAATGTAATGAAACTATTGAGTTCGCTCTTTATGAAGATTATATTGTCAATTCTACCGGAATGATGTCATATTTGCCACGACCTTTGGATATAGTATTTGCCGGTTTTGGGATTTTTGCTCCCGAATTTGATTATAATGATTACCAAAATATTGATGTAAGCGGCAAAGTGGTTGTTTTGCTAAATGGTGAGCCATATTCCGAAGACCTCGAATATTTCAATGGCATTTATCCGACTATATATTCAAATTTCCAAACTAAAGCCAAATATGCTTTAGCTCGAGGTGCAAAAGCTTGTATAATACTGCTTTCCGAGAAGGATTTACGATTCAAACCCTGGGCAGACATGTTGCTCGAATATAATTTGCCCGAGATGACATTGGCTCAGACAGCTTCAGAAATTTTAACTATAATTATGCCTTATACCAAAGCAGATAAAATTCTCGACTGTCTGGAGATTACTATTGAACAAGATGAATTCGGATTTTCAAATTTCAGTAATGAAAGTCAATCCAAAGCTACTTTTTCATTCAAGGGGAAATATACTGATAAGACTTTTTTGGCTCCAAATGTGGTTGGAATTATCCAAGGGCGAGGTGAAAATGTCAAAGATGAGTATTTGTTGCTTTCTGCACATTATGACCACCTTGGGATTGGTGTTCCGATTGACGGCGATTCGATATATAATGGTGTTTTGGATAATGCAATGGGAGTGTCGGCATTGTTGGAGTTGTCCAGATTGTTGAATTTATTTGCCGATAATTTGAATAGAAATATTATAATAGTGTTCACTACTGCTGAGGAAAGAGGTTTGCTCGGTAGTATTTATTATGCCAAAAATCCGGTCGTACCATTGTATAAAACTATCGCAAATCTGAATATTGATGGCATTGCATTCATTGATAATTTTAACTCTGTCATTGGTGTCGGTTCGGATTTCTCGGAATTGAACGAAATATTAAATAAAGTTGCGGAGAAAAATAATTTGTATGTAGAATTGTTGCCATATGAATTAAGCAAAGTGGGTGCTTTTAATCGCTCCGACCAAACAATTTTTGCTCAAGCCGGAATTCCCTCGATGCTTGTGATGGAAGGAACAGATTATGAAAATATTAGCCACGAATTCGGTTTCTATCGTTTGTATGACTACATGGTGAACTATTATCATTCGCCTTTTGATGATTTAAATTTTATGATTAATTACGATGCGGCTTTGCAACATGTAGATTTTTTGTTAAGTTTGTCTATTGAATTAATCAATTCGGAAAAAGTTCCCGAATGGTACGAAGGAACAAAGTTCGAAATTGAGAGACTGAGAACAAGGGCTGAAAGGAGATGAATTTGAAAATTTTAACATTGTTGGTTTGTGGTTTGATAATTTTGGGGTGTAGCTCCACTACAAAGGAGCCTACTCGTATCATTATCAAAGGCTCTGATACCATGTATATGCTTTCGATTAGATTAGCCGCAGAATACATGAAGAACAACCGCAATGTTTCAATTTATGTTTATAGCGGCGGCACAGCCTCAGGATTTCAGGCAATTCAAGATAAATCTGCCGACATTTGCATGGCATCACGTAATGTTGAACCCGAAGAAGTAAAGCGGCTTGCCGATGAATTTAGCGCTGTTGGAGTTTCGCATCTAATCGCAAAAGATGCCTTAAGTATTTACGTAAATAACAAAAACCCCGTGCAATCGCTTTCAATGCAACAATTGCAAAATATTTTCAAGTGCGAAATCACTAATTGGAGTGATTTAGGATGGGCAGGCTTGAAAATCAGTCCTATCAACAGGCAAGAAAATTCCGGCACGCGAGAATATTTTCTGACTCACGTTCTTGACGGACATGAATATTGCAAAAATATTCCTTCGGCGCTATCACTCAGCAATATGATTGAAATCATCAGCCAGGATTCTTTGGCAATTGGTTATGGCGGCATAACTTATGTAGAAGGAGTCAAGCATCTCAACATTAATGGTATCGAACCTACAACCGAAAATGTACTTAAGGATTTATATCCAATAATAAGATATTTGCAATTTTATACGATAAACTCGCCCAGAGGGGCTGTCAAAGATTTTTTGGATTGGTGTTTGAGCAAACAAGCACAAGATTTGATTAAGGAAATGGGATTTATTCCAATTTGGGATAAATAATTATCACAATTTGAAAATATTGAATGAATATTCTCGAGAAATTTTTCGGTAATGTGAGTTTCAAAAGCGATGCAGAAATTGATTTGATGCAAGATTCGGCTCGCATTGTTTCAGATACTCTTGCGATGCTCGCCGATGAAATTAAACCCGGAATTCAGACTATCACACTTGACCGTTTGGCTGAAACTTTCATTCGTGACCACAAAGCTACTCCTGCATTTATAGGATTATACGGCTATCCGAACACTCTTTGCACTTCGATTAATGATGAAATTGTTCATGGCATTCCCGGAAATAAAGAACTTCGCGATGGTGATATTATTTCGATTGATTGTGGTGCAATTATGCACCAATTCTATTCTGACCAAGCCTACACTTTCGGAATTGGCGAAATTTCCGACGATAAAAAGAGACTCCTCACCGTAACTTATGAATGCTTGATTTTGGGTATCGAACAAATGAAATCCTATTATAAAGTTGGTGATATTAGTTTTGCTATCCAGCAGCACGCTTTGCGAAACGGCTATCAAATTGTTGAAGAATTAGTCGGGCACGGGATAGGTAAAAAGATTCACGAATTCCCCCAAATACCGAACCATGGACAAAAAGGCTCCGGTACAATTCTTGTAACAGGATTTGTATTGGCAATAGAACCAATGCTGACACACGGTTCGTCGAAAATACTCAAACTTGAAGACGGATGGACAATTGTAACTCGGGACGGCTTGCCTTCGGCACATTTCGAACATAACGTCGCAATCAGGAATGGAAAAGCTACTGTGCTTTCCGATTTTTCTAAGATTGAATCAATTCTAACTCGTAGAGGATATTTCAAACCTCAAGATTTTGTTTCTATTGAAAATTCAATTAATTATTAATGATTAATTGTGCATTCTAATTTTTTTATTTATTTTTAAAATATTCTATCACTCAATTTCACACTATATGATGAGATATATTTTTATTACTTGTTTTTTGGTGTTGATTTGCTCAAGTCTCCAAGCCCAACTTTATTTGGGAGCGGGTCCTTCGATGTACGTTCCAACCCAAGATTTCGCCGATTTAAATAACGAAAGCATAGGATTCAATCTCCAAATCGAGAACCACTATTTTTGCAATCTTTGGTGGGGAGCTAAGATTGAATATTTCGAATTCGACAGAATTGAGTCGCTGCCTGCCGAATCGCCCTCGCTCGTAGATTATTTTGCGATTACTCCAAATGTCAAATTTAATTTAACGGATGTATCAATTTATGGCGATAATAGTTGCAACGGGAAATTCATTCCTTATATTAATTTGGGTGTGATTATGAGCATTTCCGATACATTCCAACCCGAAACCGATAAATTTGGTATTGGCGGAAATGCAGGTGTAGGCATTGCATACGGGTTCACTTTTTTAAATGCTTGTATGATGATTGACCTAAATGCAACATATAATTCTGCAAACTTTCTATACAAGGATGATGCTCGGAGTACAATTAATGCGCTGATTGTGGGACTAAATTTGAGCGTAAGATTATGAAAAAACAATTAGTGAAAATATTTACATTTATAATTTTTACCATGATTGTTTCGTGTAGCAGTTTTGAACGTACAGACGAAGCAATAAGAATCAAACCCGAAGCGACTCACAAATACAATGAAATTTTCAACCGCGATAGTAATTTCGTCGCTATCCGCAACAGCAATACTTTACGCGGAACTGTCCTGAAAATAGTCGAAGTTACAAAACCTGTGGATTGCACCGCCGAAAATGAACTTTTTGAAACACAAAAATATGTTGTATTTTTAGATTCTCTCCAACCCGATAAAAAATCCTTAGAGATGATTCCAATTGAAGACATCGAATTAATTGGACCAAAATTAACCGATTTGCCACCAAATGAGCATGGAAATATAAATTGGTTTGAAAGCTTTAATAATCCTCTTGACCCAACGACAATACGTGAAGTTCCGGTTGAAAAAATCAAAATTCCCTGCAAAGATTCAAGTACTAAATTCTGCGATTGTAGCCCTTTGGTATTGCCTACTTTGAACTGTCCCGATTGCGATTACAAATCTTATTTTGTGGAGTTACGCGGTGGCATTGCGGCTTATCGCGACCGAAAATTGACTGATATTGATATGACTCAACAAGTTTACGAAGGGCGCTCGGCATATTTTGGAGATATTGCAGCCGGCTACCGTTCAGAAAATTGGGGTCTCGGAGTAGTATTCAGCAGCGGTGTCCCGATTTATAATTCATTCGTCGGGGATGATTTTTATCGCCCATTTGCTTTGCTGCACGGCAGATGGCATTTCGACGATTTTTTCTGTATGAGACCTTTTTTATTCGGCGAGTTTGGGCTTGCAGTTGATGATATAACGCTCGATTTGTTCAGAGTAGCGATTTGTGAAGAATGCAACGAACAAATCCGAATCGAAGATAAAAGCAAATTCGATGTCTCGCTTCCGGTTTCTTGGGGCTTAGGTGCGGGTCTTGATATTCCCTTGCCTTTATGTTGGTTTGATTTATCTTTCGATATTGGTTACAGGTCTTTGGCAATAGGCGAATACGTAGATGCGTCGGGCTTTTCAAATGTTCCGTCCAAAAGAAGAGTGAACATGTTCTTTTTCAGATTAGGTATAACCCTCGGGTATTAATGAAGGATGAAAATGACAATGATAAATATTAAAAAATGCTTTATATCAGCTTCGATAGGAATTTTGTTGATTTTTATGGCAAATTCCTGTTGCGAATGTCCTCTTGAGCCTTATGATGCTCCGATTATTTGCAAGGTGCGTGAAGTAACCATTACCGAATTCAATCCCGGAATTAATCAAATTGATGATACAACCTTCGTCCCGGTTCCTGAGTATTCGATACATACATATCAGTTTCCAAGTTCGGATTTGAATTCCGGAATATTGCCAAATGATGAGCGTTTTGCTGATAGTGAGGTAATTGCTTTAGCTACAGAACCTTTCGAAGACTCGCCGTATTCCGCCGTAATTCTCGATACATATCCTATTAATAAGGACTTGAAAGGGGATATGATGGTTGTTTCAGCCGACCCGGTAAATTTACGTGCACTGCTAAGATTTAAGGGTAGTTTGCAACGCATCAATCCTAAATTTTTATCCGAAAATGCTAACGAGTTTTGCGACTATATTGAAAATAATGAAACTCAAATTAATGCCGCATTGGCTGATTTGAAGGAGTATGGCAAGGGCTTAGTTGGCTCAGAATTCATTTCGTATAATTCTACAAATATTGACGTGATTGATGCAAACGGTCGAATTGTAACTAACCAAGACGGTGTACCCTTTCCATCGCAAAATATGATTGACAAATTGCTTAATAGCATCAGCGAAGAAGCTGTGAACATACTTGTCGAAATTGGTGATGTTTTTGTTTATAAGGCAATTGACGGGAAATTTTTTGTGTTTGTAATTGCAGATGTCTCTCAAGGTACTTTTGAGCCACGTAAGAGGCGAGTCACCATCATGTTTAACCGAATCGGATAATTCATATGCCTAATGTAAACTTTGCAAATATTTCACTCGCTATTTTTCTTACAATTTTGTTAGCATCATGCTCGAACAAAATCTACAAATACCCTGATGGCAATTTAAACAATAGCAGACCCAATGCAAACAAAGAATTTAGTGAAGTGGCTCCTGTTCAAAAATCCCAAGAATATGATATATGCGGGGCTTTCGACCGTGAACATTCAAACAATGATTTTTCCGAACAATCTGTATCGCCATCGTCAGCATATATAAATCAAATGTTTCCTGTTTCAAATTTCAACAAGGAAATTGTTGATTTTTTGACCAAAAATATTGAATCTATCGTATTTACAGGTGTTGACAAAGGATTCGCCGCATTTGCACATCCAATTTCATTCGATTTGGCAAAAAATTTGAATTTGCCATTTTCACCCGAATCAAAAAATGTTGGTGGCGCAGATTTGTTTGAATTTTATAAAAATCGCGAAGGTAAGTTTGAATTTAAAATTTTAGATTCGCCCATTAATTCAATTTTCTGGGATTCGCATCCGACTGCAATCACGGACACTTTATCGGATGGTTCGTGCGTTACATTGTTGCTCTGGTCATCCGACAGAAACGCACCCTTTGCCGAACGAATTAGTTTGAGCGGCAAAAAATTTCCCGGCGGAAATGCTGATTTATTCTACGCTTTTAGATTTGCCGATGGTACTTGGTCTGAAGTCAAAACTTTAGCACAAAACATAAATACTGAATACAACGAAGGCACGCCTTTTATATATTGCTCGTGTTGCAATCCATTTCTGCTTTTTTCCTCCGACAGATTGAAATCCCAAGCGGGTGATTTTGATATTTTTTACACCAAATTGGCAATTGATTATAACAAATTTGAAATTAAGGTTCTTGATGATGCACAATTACTGGGGGAAAAAGCGAATGAAAGCAGGTCTGACATCAATACAATTAACTCTTTTTCCGATGACAGATTTCCTTTAGTTCCTTTGCCACACGGCTTATCCTCTCCAAATTTGATTTACTTTAGTTCAAATCGTTATGATTCGAAGTCGGACAAACAGGTGAAAATTGGCGGTACAATTATCGCAAATGCCGGCTCCTATGACATTTATAGATTACTATTGCCCGAATTCATGAACTGCCCTGCACCTGAACCGCCAACAGTCAAAATGAATGTGGCTCTAATCAATCTTGCAAATCCGGACGAACCTGTAAGAATGCCTGTTATCAGCTTGTTTGATAATAATGGCAATGAAATCGAATCACGAGATATGAGCCAAACTGAATTTGAAATAAAAAGCGGGAAACAATATTTCATCAAGGGTGGGTCGCATTTTAACATGCTTGATTGTGAATCCGAATCTGCCAAAGTTCTCTCGGGCTATCTCATCCCAAATGATACAATTGTTGTAATCGGGCGAGAAATTTCTACAGAGAAAAGAGTGGTAAATAATTTGAAATCCGGTTTAGCGGATTTTGAAAAATTGCAAAAGCTTCAGTATGACACAAGCTACAGCGAAACATTGGTTTTTGACAGAAAATTGAACGTTCAACATGCCCAAACTACTGTTATCACTAATCCGCGATTAGTCGATGAGATGATGGAATATGACCAAGAAATCACTATCGTTTCAAGTTATGATAAGCTCCGCCGACAAACTCCGAAAACTGTTTCACAAGCCTCAAATGCTCGATTATCAGGTGCAGGAGCGAATTCTGAAGTTTCCAAAAATGGGGGATGGAGTGTGTCACCTCGCAGTGGAGATAATCTTGTTTTTTACGATACAGTCTATGTTTTGCCCGAATATTTTGTCAAGCCGCCTTGCTATTGCGAGTTTACAGAATTCATGACCGGTTACGAACAAAACGTACCCTACTACCAAACAGGTTTTTGGGAAGTAAACACTTTGAGCAATTTCAGACGCGACATGAATAAATTGGGCAGACGCGAATTTGCCGAAGCTAAATGGGTTGAATTACATAGAAATAATCAATATTTCACCAATTCTCCCGAACGCCGCCAAAGCAGAATTTACGAATATGAAAAATTTGCTAAAATTGTTGACAAAAACTTGGATATGATGGCTGAAATTATCAATCGCAGAATAATTCCGGCTTTCAATATCGTTGACAGTATATCCGGTAACGAGAAATTGATTATTTCCCTCGATGCTTGGAGCGATAAACGCCCCGTTAGACGAGGTTGGTACATCGGTGATGATGTTGATTATTACGAAGGTGTTTTGAACGAATCGGCTTCTCATTATGATGTTAGTTTCAAAAAAGTGAGTATTCAATCAGGCGATTTACTGAATATGAACAATGACACATTATCCAAACTCAGAGCCTATTACGGCTATCATGAATTAATCACACGTTTGCTTGATACCAAAAAATTCGGCTCTGCATTTTACGATTATTTTGCACAAGGAAAAGTATTATTGCCCGACAATCGTACTCTTGGCTCGAGCCAATCCAATGTTGGAACTTTCGACCCTCAAGCGAGTATCGAAAATGCTAAAATTATTCTTTTAATCAAAGGGAATTACTTCGACCCGACTGATTTCAAAATCCCAAAATATATCCGCAATGTGGACTCATCACTTTACATGCTCGATACAATTCGCAGGATTGATTTGCGTATCAATAATTTGTATTATCAAGCCGGAAAATTGGTCGAATCTCCTTGTTGCAACAAATCGCTGCCTTGTTTGGATTATGAAATGATTGTAAGTTCATCAAATCCAAAACGCGAAAAAACAACTTCAGATACTAAAATAATTCCAAAACAAAATGAGCGTTTTATAATTTATTTTGGCTCGTATAACGATATCAACGTTGCCCAATTAATCATGGTAATGTTGAATGAAGTCACCGACACCAAATTGATGATTGAACAATCCGAATCCGAAGGGGAGCAAAAGTATATAGTAAGGACTGAAAGTAGTTTCTCGCCTGATGAAGCGCGAACTAAGCAAGATTCGTTTATAAGGCGAAGTAATATCCGAATTGAAGATTATCCGGGATTTGTAGTGGAGTTAATTCAATCCGAATAGACTATTTGACAAAAATGGCATGTATGTCATCTTCAATTTGTTGAAGGTACTTTAATTTAAATGTAGGAGCTTCATCTACACTTTGAACTCTGACTTGTCCGAAGGAGCTTATGCCGCTTCCGAAAAATTTCGGTGCTATGAATATTTGCAATTCATCGGCAATTTCCTTTTCGAGAATCGTTGAATGAAGTGTCGCACCGCCTTCCACCAAAATGGATGTGATTTTGTACTGCCGTTCCAATTTCTCAAAAACATTCTTAATATCCAATTTACCGGTTTCGTCTAAATTTGATACTAATACTTCATTTCCCATATCTCGAAGTTCGGTGGCTTTGTCAGTTCCGGACAATTCCGGTGAACAACAAATTATAGTTCGGTGATTATCATTTGTTTGAAATAATTTTAAAGATTTTTCGAGTTTTAAATTTTTGTCAAGTACAATTCGCCAAGGATTTCTGCCTTCCACGTGGCGAACAGTAAGCTCGGGATTGTCTTTCTCGGCAGTATTGGTGCCGACCATTACAGCATCAACCTGGGCTCTCAATTTGTGTGCTTCGGTTCTGCTCCCAAGGCTTGTAATCCATTTTGATTGTCCGTTTTCGAGTGCTGTAAATCCGTCTGCTGTTTGCCCTGCTTTTAGAATTACGTACGGTGAGCCACTTGTAATATGTTTGAAAAAGAAGCGGTTCAGCCAATCAGATTCACTCTTCATAACTCCTTCAATGACTTCGATTCCGGCTTTTCGCAAAATGCTACTGCCACCGCCTGATACATTTGGATTTGGGTCATTTGAAGCTATCACGACTGTTTTGAATTTGTTTTCAATGATGACATCTGTGCAAGGTGGCTGTTTGCCATGATGCGAACAAGGTTCTAAATTGACGTACAAAATTGCATCAGTCAAATCAATGCCATCGCATTTGCTTATTGCATCTCGCTCAGCATGAGGCATACCATAAGAGTGATGCCAACCTTCGGCAATAATTTTACTTTTTTTGACGATAAGTGCACCGACCAAAGGATTCGGACTCACCAATCCCGTGCCGTTCTTGGCTAAATCCAAAGCCTGTCGCATAAAAAATTCGTGAGTAAGCAAGACTAATCCATACTGAAAGCGAAATTGACCGAATAGTTGTTTGGTTGAGCAGGAATTACCATTCTCGCATTGTAAACACCCGGTTGCATGCGTTTTCCGTCATTGTCTTTTTTGTTCCAGACTGCGGTATATTCGTGTGTGTCACCGACTTTTTTGGGTCTCACATCACCGATAGCCATAGTGAAATTCATATTATAATCTGAATTCCAAACTTGTTTGCCATTTGAATCGCTGATATAGATTCTTATATCCTCCGAACTTGGTAAATATTCACCATCTACAATTCGATTCCGCACTGCTTTTACAGCAAAAGTAACAAAATCAGAAGTTTGTTCTTTTACTGAAGGTAATAATGTCAGTGGTTCAGCAGAACTGTTGCCGGCGCTTTTAGAACTGGAACAATTCATCATTGCCAACGAAAATGCTATTACGATTGTCAGATATACTATACTTTTCATGGTTGCGTCGCTCCATAATAATTGAATGTTACAAAATAATAAGACGATTCTTAAATGATAAAATTTATTCTAACTTTTGTTATGTTTTTTGCTGTGATTTATACAGTTTCAGCGTCATCGCCGGGCAAAGCGGGCACAAGCCCAAAATACGAAACTGATTTGATTGTTGACTTACCTACAGCCGGGATGCTGCCTGTTCGTCACGGAGCCGGAGTAATCAATTTCTTGCCGTCAGGTGGCTTATATTTCGAGGCTTCTTACGCACCATTTCAATCGTTCCTTGTAGGTGTCGCCTATGGCGGAAATGGAATAATTGGCAATTCGACACCTGAAATGCAAAATTTGCCGGGTATTACCGCCAAATATCGCTTTCTTGACGAGAGAGTGAATCTCCCTGCAATCGCAATAGGTTTCCGTTCGCAGGGAGGTGGTAATTACATTAATTCACAAGATAGATTTGTTGACCATTCTCCGGGTTTTTTCCTCGCAATTAGTAAGAGTTTTATATGGAATATGGGCGAACTATCTTTTCATTCGGGAGTGAATTATTCGTTTGAACCCAAGGAGTCACTGCGTTCGCCTGATGTTTTCTTTGGTTTTGAGCAATCTATCGGAAAGTTTGTTGCTTTGAATTTAGAATTTGATTTAACTCTTGACGAAGACGAAAAACTGCTCAACCATCGTGGTAGAGTTAATGCTGCTCTTCGATTTTCAATTGTTGATGGTGTTACTTTGGGAATGAAAATTCGCGATTTGACAAATAGCGTGAAACATCAAAATGGTCTTACGCGACAATTTTATGTTGACTTTGTTAAAAATCTTAATTAATTCCGCTTAGTTTGGATTGCCTTAACAAGATTATGTGATAAACATATGGCGGATTGACCTGAATTACTTCGATATCGGGCGGAAATTCAATATTTGGAATCAATATCCCCGATTTATCTTTGGCTATAGTCGTGAAATCCAAATATACAGATAAGTTTTCGACATTAAGATTTTTGACTTGCTCTAATCCACCTCTTACTGTGATGTCAATTTTGTTGGGAGTAATCGAACTGTTTCTCGGCATTGTACCGTCTCGGACAATAATGGGAATATCATAAAAAGTTCTTTCCAAAGTTAATTGAACGTCAGCATAGAATTGGATTTCTCGAGTATTGAAGTTAATGATATCACCTAATGAATCGGATAATTCCACTATTCCTCTTATAGGTTTGTTTGCTCCTTCAATTTTCAAAACTTTTGTGCTCCAAGATTTTATCTGCGATGTGATTTTATCATTACCAATGATTCTGATGCTATCAGGCTTGAGTCTTATATCGCCTACTAATGAAAACCCGTCTTTTGGAGTTATTTCTACCATGGAAACAATTGGCACGACATATTCGCCGATTCTGCCTGTACGTAATGTTAATGAACTCGGTATTACATCGGCAAGTTCTACCGTTTCAAAAGACTCGATTCCTTTCAAAAAATCAGACCTGCCAATTGTAAATATGCTATCTTCAATTCTGGTGTCGCTCAAATCAACGTTTGCTCTTTTGCTGTTATTAAGATATAATAAGTTGAACAAATTCCAACCTGTCCCACGACTTTCAACTGAAATGGTAGCCGGCAGTTCTTTTTCAATCGCGCGAGTAGGAGGCAATTTTACTGAAAGCGGTATATCAACATAAGTAGAATAATTCGTATTCAGACTGGTATAGCTCCATAATGCAATAGCAAATAACAAAGCACCGATGAATGCCCTTTTCGTAAAAATCCGCAATATTTTGAGGATAATTTTCATTAAATAAAATCAAAAAGTTTGATTGCCATAATTATCATTGATAATATAAGGAAAATTTTGATAAATTTCTCACCTTTTCTTACAGAAATTTTTGCAGCAACTAATGCACCAATTGCATTTCCTATTGCTAAGACGATTCCAAGCAAATAATTAACGTGTCCGCTAATCATAAATACAATCATTGCCGGAGTTGTGAATACGAATGCTATAAAAACTTTGTGCATATTTACTCGCGTAAGTTCCATCTTCAACATTTTTTGCATGATTGCCATCATCATAAATCCCACACCGACTTGTATGAATCCGCCGTAAAGCCCGACGCCGAACATTGCCAAAAATGTCCAGAAATTGGGCGGAACTTCTTGCCCCTTGCCTTTCTTGGGTGTGGGAATAATCATCGAAATGATGATAACGAGCATAATCACACCAAGTACCTTATTGAACACTTCGTCGTTCATTTGCAATGCCGTCACCGCTCCCAAAATACCACCGGGCAATGTAATAGCAGCTAATTTCATGCTCTTGCCAAATTCCGAATATTTGTCGGATTTGAAAGATGCAATTGCGGACAAGCTCTGGACGACGATAGCTACGCGGTTTGTGCCATTTGCAGTAGCTGAATCAAGCCCAAGAAAAATCAACAATGGCAATGTCAATGCCGAACCACCACCGGCTGTTACATTTAAGAAACCGGATGCAAATCCTGCTATCAAAAGCAGTAAAGTTTGGATTAGGTCTATCTCAATCGGCAATATTATTCTTTACTCTTGTAATTTTCAATATAATCTCTCACAGCCGGCATTAAATATACATCATTCAAATCAAGTTCTAAAAAATTTTCGACAAATAATTTGATAATGCTTTCATCATCATCATCTTTATTTATGAGAATGATTTTTTTGTTGTTTAGATTGCAAAAGCTACTTTCAAAAGTTCCACTCTCTTTTCTTACCGCAAACCCCAATTTCTTGGCTTGCTCAATAAGCATATCCAACTTTCCGTCAGCTTCCAAGTTCTTCACGATATTCCTTACGCAATGGTTGCCATACACATAAAATTATAATCGTGATTGCCGACATAAATGATATTCCCTTCAAAATTGACAGAACTATATTCTCGAATCTGACTAAGAACAGTTTTCTGAATATTGGAGAGGTATAGTAAACAAATTCATTCCTAAAAAATATCTCAATACTAAGTTGATAATCTAAGAATATATAATATGCCTCAATTGGTAAATTCAGCAAGAACAATACTATTGACATGAAGAGCCAGCCTTGATACTTGAGTACTTTACGGAATCGAATTGTAAGGAAAATAATGGAAATAAAACTGATAGCGTACGCAATATTGGTATATAGAGATGCTTGAGCAAACAAATATATGTTGTATCCTACGGTTCCTTGGTCTTGCCTGAGGTCTTGACGGATGCTGATAGTACCTGTATCGAATAAATCGTATGCTAAAGCTGTTCGGATTATTGTGCCTCCGAACCAAATCATAAAACCTGTAACTAATAAGGCAACGAAAAATCGTTCAAGATTGCTAATTTCAGTATATTTTATCATCTCCAAAAATACAAAGAAATCACAAATTAATGACTCTGTCAATCGTCATTCTCCAAAAATTTATGGAGATATTATGATAGAAAATACTGCATCTTTCACAACTACAGAGCTTAGAGCTATTCTTGACAAATCTGAATTTCATAATTTGAATGAATCCAAATTGTTCACGGGCGTCTCTATAGATACTCGTTCAGTCAAGCAAGGAAATGCTTTTGTAGCTTTGAAAGGCGAAAACATAGATAGTCATAGCTTGATAGACAAAGCTTTAGAAGCCGGTGCTGAAGTATGTTTTGTTGAAAAAAAATCCTTGTCCGAACTTCAAATCGAAATCGGCAACAGACCAATCATTGTTTCCGAAGATAATATTGAAGTTTTAGCAGAATTAGCATCATTTCATAGAATGAAATTCAATATTCCGATTGTGGCTATTACCGGCTCAAACGGCAAAACAACCACAAAAGAGATGATTGCCGACGTGTTAGCTACAAAATATAATGTGCTCCGTACTTATGAAAATTACAACAATTTGCTCGGCGTTCCTCTTATGTTATTGAGTTTGAACAATTCATATGACCTTGCCGTGCTCGAACTTGGAACCAATCAATCAGGCGAAATTTATCGTTTGGGCGAAATTGTCCGACCAACACACGCATTAATCACGAACATCGGGCGCGAACATCTTGAATTCCTATTAGATTTAGATGGCGTGGAGCTTGAAGAAACCTATATTTTTGCTCACGTTCGTTCGGAAGGATTTGCTTTTGTGAATTATGATGATGCGCGATTGAAACTTTACGGGCATGTTTTGCAAAAATTCATGACATTCGGCACTCATGAAAATGCCGAACTTAGAGCATCAATCATACTCGATAATGATATGAAACCAATCCTTGATTTCGACCATGACGACAAAAAATTCAGCGTCAACATGCAGACTATCGGGCTTGGCTCTGCCTATAACGCCATTGGTGCAACAGCTGTCGGCATTCATTTCGGAGTAGAATTCGAGTTGATAAAATCAGCATTAGAAAAATTCACCGCTCCACTTTATCATGGTTATGGCAGAATGGCTATTGAAACGCATTCTGATATTAAAATTATAAACGATTGCTACAACGCAAACCCCGAATCTATGATTATTGCTTTGTCAACGCTTTCCAAATTTCCGGGTGATGGCAAAAAGGTAGCCGTTCTTGGTGACATGCGCGAGCTCGGACAATGGTCTGAACAGGAGCATAAAGATATTCTCAAACTTGCATCCGAATCTGCCGATTTGGTCTATCTCACAGGCGATGAATTTGCAAAAGCATATTCGGAGCTTTCGCAAATGTATCCTAATGTTCAACATTTTAGCAAAAGTGAAATAGCCCAAAAACTTAAAGATACTTTGAATTCGGGTGATATTGTGCTCGTCAAAGCATCTCGAGGCATCACACTCGAAACAGTAATCTCAGATTTAAAAAATATAATTTAATTTTCGCATCAATAAGTGATAATTTATTTTTAAATTAGTGTTTATTCAAAATCTAAAAACCTAATTAATGCTCTATTATTTGTTTGATTGGATTTGGAAGACTTTTGACCCGCCCGGATTCGGTCTATTCCAGTATATTACATTTCGTTCTGCTTTGGCAGCCATCACAGCTCTATTAATCAGCTTCATCGTTGGACCGATAATCCTCCGGAAATTGACTAAGCATCAAATTGGAGAGCAATCCAAAAATGAGCTTCAGAACGTCGGGAATCACTCCTCCAAAGCCGGAACTCCGACAATGGGCGGATTGATAGTCCTTTCGGCACTTCTCATCCCAACTTTGCTTTGGGCAGACTTATCAAATATGTTTATAATAATGATAATGCTGACAACAATTTGGCTCGGAATAGTAGGGTTCATTGATGATTACTTGAAGGTGATTAAAAAATATCCCCAAGGTTTGATTGGCAGATATAAAATCATCGGTCAGGTATCAATTGGCATCATACTCGGTTCGGTAATATATTTTTGCCCTGATTGGTTCTCGCAAGATTTTCATAAGTATAACACGCTGACTACGGTTCCCTTTGAAAAGAATCTCAATTTCAATTTCCAATTCATGTATATTCCGATGGTGATTTTCATTCTTACAGCAACATCTAACGCAGTCAATTTGACTGATGGCTTGGATGGGCTTTCTATCGGTACTGTGGGAATAGCAGCATTAGTATTAGCTTTGATAGCTTACGTAACGGGAAATGTGCGTTTTTCTGAATATCTTAATGTAGTATATTTGCGAGAAACAGGGGAATTGACTGTTTTTGCAGTTGCATTAGTTGGGGCAGCACTCGGATTTCTTTGGTATAATTCATATCCGGCGCAAGTTTTTATGGGCGATACGGGTTCTTTGGCTCTTGGCGGAGCAATTGGTGGTCTTGCGATATTGATTAAGAAAGAATTTTTACTACCAATTATTGGCGGTATTTTCTTTGCTGAAGCCGTATCGGTAATTATCCAAGTTACTTATTTCAAATATACTAAGAAGAAATATGGTAAAGGGAAGCGACTATTTAAGATGGCACCGATTCATCATCATTTTGAAAAGAGTGGATGGCACGAATCAAAGATTGTAACAAGATTCTACATAATTGCGGTAATGCTCGCAATTATAACTCTTACAACATTTAAAGTGAGATAATAAGACGATTCTTAATCTTAAGGATTAACTTCTGCGTTGAGTACATCGGGTTTGTTTATGCTCAAATTCGCAACGTCTTTGGCTGTAATTCTTCTTCCACCGATGAAATTCTTCTTATAATAAGAAGATTCTAAAGATGATACAGTCACACCAAATCTTGAACTTGCATGAGCGAAAAGATTATCACCTAAGTAAATGCCAACGTGTGAAGCAAATTTGCGTGAGTAAGTATGGAAAAATACCATGTCGCCGAATTCAAGTTGATTTCTGGGGATTTTTCTGCCAATTTTGACTTGTTCACGGGCAACTCTAGGAATCAAAATGCTTGCTGAAGATAGGAATATTTTTTGTGTGAATGCCGAGCAATCAATGGCGCGTGTAGTTGTGCCGCCAAATCTGTAGGGAGTACCAAGCCATTCCATGATTTCGTCCATCAATTCATCTTTTCTGATACCGGATTCGATGTATGGCGATTGAATATGGTCGTCAATATACGATAACCAAAGCATTTTGAAAGAATCTATATCAACGATTACATCATCTTCATTTTGCAATTCATCAATGTCTTCGCCAAAATCACCAATTTCTTCACCCGAATCAAGGTCTTCGGCATGTTCCATTAGTTCGTTTTGGAGCTCTTCGTTGGCTTCTTCGACAATCGGGTCGAGTCCTGCTATTTCGCAGAGATGTTCTGAGCTTGACCTGATTATTTGAATCGCTTGTTCGCGTGTTTGCTTGGGGTTGTACTTTCGCCTTTTGCGTGCGGAAGCTTCATCTGTAAGACTTATAAATGTTATTAATGCTATTATAGTAAGAACAATTGATTTATTAATCAGTGTTTTCAATCTCATATTTCACCTATTTAATTCTCATTTTGAAACTTTTTAAGTTTTAGTGTGTTTATACTTAATTACAAATATAATTCTAAAATTATTACCAGTTTTCAAAAGTGTGTAAAAAATTTTACACTTTTAACAACTACAATTTAACACTTTTTTTCCAAATACACAAAATTATATAAAGTTTTTGCATTTTTTTATAACGTCTTTGCTCTTTCAATATTTTTTGTCATTTTTGTTTCTTGATTAATCAAAAAAGTACAAAAATGTTTATTTCAGTAGTACAATTCGAGCCTAAGTTTGGCGAAATCGAAGCAAATTTTTCAAGAGTTTTGGGTGCTGTCAAATCAGTCAAATCTGATGTAATCGTATTCCCGGAGCTTTGTCTGACCGGTTACGACTTCGTTTCGAGAGATGAGGCAATGGCGATGGCTTTGGCAGTTCAAGATTTAGTTTTCACCGAATTGAAAAATCTTGCAATCACGGTAAAGAAGATTATCGTAATCGGTTTCCCGGAAATCAGTAGTAATAAATTGTATAACTCCGCCGCAATACTGCTCCCAAATCCGCAATTGAACAATGTCTATCGTAAAACGCACTTGTTTTTCAGAGAAAGATTCATCTTCGACGAAGGAGACAAGGGCTTTTTTGTGATTGAAAGCATTGAGCCGGAAATCAAGATTGGCACTATGATTTGCTATGATTGGCGATTCCCGGAAGCCTCCCGAACTTTAGCTTTGAATGGTGCAGACCTCATCGTTTGCCCTTCAAATTTGGTTACCAATGTTTGGCATATCGCAACTCCTGCCAGAGCCTTAGAAAACAAAGTCTATTTGGCGGTAGCAAATCGGATTGGTACTGAAAACAGGAACGGACAGGAACTTTTATTCAACGGTAGCAGCCAAATTTACTCTTATAATGGTAGTGTTTTAAGCAAAGCACAGCCCGATACCGAAGAGATTATTTCTGCCGAAATTGACCCAATCATGACAAGAAACAAATCTTTTAACGAATTTAATGATATTTTTGCAGACCGACGTTCTCAATATTATTTATAAACACAAATTTTGAAAATGAAAGCAATTGAAATCACTAAATTAAACAAGACATTCAATAAAAAATCGAAAATGCCGACACGTGCTTTAATTGATTTTGACGTAGAAATTAATCCCGGCGAAGTTGTTGGGCTGATAGGTCCAAACGGAGCCGGCAAAACAACGCTAATCAGAATACTCATGGGATTTGATTTTGCTGATAGCGGGTCGGTATCTGTTTTCGGTATTGATAACCAAGATTTTAGATTCAAGCAACTTGTCGGATTTCAATCCGATAATCAATATCGCTCAAAGACTATGAAAACATTCGATTTTTTGATTTTGAATTCGATTTTAGCAGGATTCACAAATAACGATGAGCAAATCTATACTATGTTGGAGTATTTCAAACTTTCTCAAGCCGCAGATAAATCTCTCGTTAGTTTATCAAAGGGTATGAGGCAAAAAGTTGAATTGATTTCCTCGTTCATTGGCAATCCCAAATTAGTAGTTCTCGATGAACCAACTGCAGCACTTGACCCACCCTCTGTTTTTGAATTGCGGGATTTTATTTCCGAGCAAAAAAAATCAGGCATGACGATATTATTTAGTTCTCACCATTTGACCGAAGTAGAAAAGGTCTCAGACCGAATACTCTTTATTGATTCCGGCGAACTGAAAGGCAACGTATTGACATCTGAAGCAGGTCCGGGTTTTATCGAAGAAGCATTCCGAAGATACGAATCCGAAAGGAGATTTTTATGAAAACTCAACTACAAGCAATTCTCAAAGCTGAATTGCAAAGATACTTTACATTGCCCAAAATAATCATTCTTTCGCTTGTAACCGTATTTGGAGTTGTGATTGCAATGTTGCCCTCGTGGCTTGGCTTTTTTGATAGCGAAGCAGCAGGTTTTTTTGCGATTAAAGATGTTTTCACTTATGCTTTGAAAATAGTGATACCGTTTTCGATTTTCTTCATCACTCCCGGTATCATCGCAAATGATGTCAACAACTTTTGGTTCAGAACTGTTTTTTCACGACCAGTTCAACGTCAAACAGTTCTGGCATCAAAATATATTTACGCTGCACTATTACTATTGCTGTTCACTATTGCCTTTTGCTTGATTCCGTTGATTGTGTTTTCGTTTACTGCTACGGGAATTGAGTTTAACGTATTTTCCGTTTTGTCAATTTGGTTCTTTGCATATATGGAAGGCTTGCTATTCATAAGCATTGCGATTTGGTTTTCATGCTTCTTGAGCAAATTTTTCAATGTGCTATTGCTCGCAATATGGATGTTTGCCGATAGTGTAATTATCAATGGCGTGATTGCAAATTTCTTTTGGGATTCGCCAATTATGGGTGTTATCACCGAATTTTTCTTTCCAAATGGCTTTGCCAACGCAGCAAGTTACTACAGTTTGAAGGATTCTTTCCCCATCGAGCATTTTTTCTGGGGAATGGCAGCTCTAACATTTTTTGGTGCATTATCCTACTTGCATTTCAGTCTAATAAATATTGACAGGTCCGGCAATGATTAATCAACTTAAAGATAAAAACTTTCTTATTATATTATCAATCTCTCTTGTGTCGTTCATTATAGCAATGTTTTTCTATGTTCGCGAAATGAAAAGCGATATTGAATGGTTGACTTTTGAGAAAGCAAAGGTGCAAGCTGCTGCAACAGGTAAATTCATTTATGTCAACGTTTATTCGAGATGGGACGCAAATTCGAGGCTACGATATACAACTTTATTCAATAATGAGAATGTAACTGATTATCTCCAAAAAGATTTTATCCCTGTCAGATTCAATCTTGGCGATTTAAACGAGAAAGCCTCTTTATTGAATGATTTCGGCATCAGCACATCAAGATTCGATTTTGTGGCAGATAATCAAGGTAGAATATTGTCATTCATGTCCACAAGCACTTCGTATGAAAATTTCATATCAATGCTCGAAAATTTGGAGAAACTGAAAATAAACAAACTTCAAAGTTTAGAAAATGCCCTATCGGCATCAAAGCAAACCGGAAAATATGTTATGCTATTAGTCAGTAATTATCTGAATGACAATTTCTTTATACACGAATTGATGGACAATGACACGAATTTCAATTTTGCGAAGGCTAATCATGAAGTAGCGGTCGCAATGTCATACGATAAAAGTGATTTTGAGAAAATTAATTTTTTAGCTGATGCAACTAACGAAAATGACCCTTTGAAAGAATATCAGCCGCTTTCAGACAATATGTTTTCCGATAAGCGAACATTTTCAACACGTCCGGTATTATACATTCTCAATCCCGATGGGCAACTTGTCGGTAAGTTTGTCATGGAATATGACGTACTGAAACCGGATATTTTCATGGAAAAAGTAGAACAAATCACAAAAAAATCAAATTAGAAATCATGTTTAAAAGCGTAAATCGAATTCATTTTGTAGGAATTGGCGGTATTGGCATGAGCGGTATCGCAGAAATATTATTGCAACAGGGCTTTTCAATTAGTGGCTCGGATATGAACGAATCAGATAATGTTCGCGAACTTCGTTCCAAAGGTGCTGAAATTTATATCGGACATAAATCGGAAAATATTCAAAACTCTGAAGTAGTGGTATATTCGAGCGCTGTGAATCCATTTACAAATCCTGAAACTGTTCATGCTACCGATATGGGCATACCTATTATCAGACGTGCCGAAATGCTTGCTGAAGTTTCCAGATTGAACTACTGCGTAGCTGTCGCCGGAACTCACGGCAAAACTACGACTACATCAATGATTGCGTTAATTGCTATCAATGCAGGTATTGACCCGACTGTAATTGTAGGTGGCAGATTGCGAGACTTCGGCGGTACAAATGCTCGACTCGGAAAAGGAGAATGGACAATCGTTGAAGCCGATGAATACGACAGGTCTTTTTTGCAATTACAACCGACAATTGCTATTATCAACAACATCGAAGCGGAACATCTTGACATCTACGCCGATATTGAAGACATAAGAAAAACTTTTACAGAGTTTGCTAATAAAGTTCCATTTTATGGTCTTGTCGTGCTTGGTTGTGATGATATTGGAGTACAAAAAATAACGGATGATTTGAAACGCAAAGCTGTTACTTTCGGAATAGGCGAGGACTCGTATTATCGTGCGACAAACATAGTTGAAAGCCCAAGTGGTGCACGATTCGACCTTATTTGCAATGAAACCGAGATTTGTAATATCCATCTGAAGGTTCCCGGAATTCACAACATAAAAAACGCACTTGCTGCAATTACAGTTACTAATAAGATGGGAATTGATTTCGAGATTATCAAGCAATCACTCGAGGCATTCAATGGTGTTTACCGAAGATTTGATATACGAGGTGAATTTGGTGGAGTACTTGTCATTGATGATTATGCCCATCACCCAACGGAAGTGAGAGCAACACTGAATGCTGCCAAATCTTATGGCAGACGCGTTGTAGCGGCTTTCCAACCACATACTTACACCAGAACTCAAGCAATGTATCGCGAATTTGCCGAATCCTTTGATGATGCAGATGTAGTGATTATAACTGAAATTTATCCTGCTCGAGAACAGCCCATAGAAGGTGTTACGGGTAAATTGATTGCTGATAAACTGATAGAAAGCGGGAAGAAAAATGTCCGGTTCGTACAAACTTTGGACGAAGTAAGAGCCGAAATTTTCGAAATTCTTCAGCCCGGTGACGTTTTTCTGACTATTGGCGCCGGCAATGTTTGCGATTTGATAGATTGTTTCGATGCTTAACGTCTTACAATTTTATTCGTCTTATGTGAAATAACAATTTGTTTTTTTTGTCTTATTGTCAATATGTATGTTCAACTTAACATAAATTATATCATGAAATTTACTTTTTTACTGACAACAGTTTTTTTTCTAACATTTCAAGCCATTCTATCATCTCCGAATGAAGCATATTTAAAAAGCCGAATAGTTGCCGAAGTAGGCAAAGAAAAGCTCAGTGCCTTCGATATAGACAAAGCATACCGCAAAAGCATTAACCGTAGCGATAAACCGATTTTCGATTCCGGTCGTGATAGTGTTATGGATTTCCTGAATTTATACACCGGTTTCAGACTCAAAGTAAACGATGCATACAGTCGTGGCTTCGACAAAGATTCTTCAGTTGTGGCAGACATCAACCAAAACCGCAAAATATTAGCTGAATCATTCTATTATGACCAAATGCTTATCAATCCTGCCATAGACCGATTTCTTGAAATGAGAAAAAAGGAATATCAAGTGGGAATTATTCTTATCAGACATATCCCCGAGGATGACACCCAAACTCTAACTCCAGAGAGAAAAGTGGAAATAGTAACCCAAAAACTAAGAGCCGGAGAAAGTTTTGAAGAATTAGCCAAAACTTATTCAGACGATAAAAGAACTGGTAACTTAGGCGGATTAATCCAAAATTATGTCACTTCGGGCAAGGTTCAACGTCCAATCGAAAATGCAATTTACAAAACCGGCAAAGGTCAGGTATATCCCGAACCTGTTGTAACAGATTTCGGTTATTTCTTTATAAAAGTTTTCGATGTTGCTGATAGAATCATCACCAAACCACGTCATCTTTTAATTACAGTCAATGATAATCGAACTGATGAAGAAGCTCGCAAAAAAGCAGACAGCCTTTATAAATTGCTTCAAAAAGGTGCCGATTTCGACAAATTGGTTTTAGAAAATTCTGATGATATTGCTTCTGCCGAAAAAGGCGGTGATTTGGGTGGTTACTATTCACGTTCTACAGGATTGCAAGAAAGTGAATTGCCATTAGTTGCCGAATTCGAGAATGCAGTTTACAAAATGAAAAAAGGCGAAATTTCAGAACCTGTCAAAACTGCTTTCGGTTATCATATTATTTATCTTGAAGATGCAATAGAGCCAATATTTGAAGCCGAAATTGACGGTTTGAAAAATTTGTACAAAACTTTGTACTACACACCCGATAAAAATGATTTGATGGATTCACTCAAATTAGCTTATGGTTATAAGTTATATGATGACGTTCTAATTGAAATGCTCAATTATCTTGATACAAACAAGACCAATATGGAACGTGAATGGGACAAGAATATACCGCAAAATATTCAAAAAAAGACTTTATATGAGATTTTGAAAAAGAAGACAACGGTTGCTGATTTTATTTATATATTGAACAATGACGGTTCGATGCGTGGCGCTGCACTAAATGAAGCCGGAATCAGGAAAGCGATAGTCTATAAAGCCGACAATGCTGCATTTGACGAAGCTACCAAAAATCTTGAGAAAGATTACCCCGAATTTGCTTCACTGATGAAAGAATTTCGTGATGGAATTATGCTTTTTAAAGTTGAAGCTATTGAAGTTTGGGATAAATTAAACAGCGAAGATTTGGCATTAGCACGTGCTTATTATGATTCGACAAAAACCAATTATTTCACAGACCTTTCCTACGACATATCTGAAATTTACGTGATGAAAGAAGATGATGCTAATGCTATTTATCAAAGGGCTAAAAGCGGGGAAGATTTCGGGCAAATTGCAAGTGTCGAAACCCAAAGAGCCGGTTATAGAGAAAGAAATGGAAATTGGGGAATAGTGACAACCGCTAACAATCTATTTGCTCAAAAAGCAAATGAGTTGAACGTTCAATCAGGTGGTTTAATTCCACCATTCCAGAATGAACGCGGTTATTCGATAGTGAAAGTTAATGAAGTATTTCTGCCACGTCAAATGACATTCGAAGAAGCCAAAAGCAGATTCGCTCCAAGAATTCAAGAGATTCGCCAAAAAAATCTGAACTCTGAATGGTTAGCAAAGCTTAGTAAGAAATTCAACGTAAAAATTCACGACAAAGTAATTGAAGAAGTAATAAACCAATATAAAAGCGGAAAATGAGATTAATTGTCCTAAACATTGTTTTTCTGACGTTGATGATGAATGTCGCTAACGCCCAACCCAAAGCAGGCGAAAGCCTTGACCGTATCGTCGCCATAGTTGGTGATGATGTTGTGATGAAATCCGACATTGACGGTCAGATTGGCGCTCTTATGCAGTATGACAAGAATCTTGACGTCAACGATAAAGCACTCAGAAAGCAAATTCTTGATGGGCTGATAGACCAATTCCTAATGGTTTATAAAGCCAAGCAAGATTCAATCGTTATTTCCGACGAGGAAGTTACGCAAAGGATGGAAATGCATCTCCAGACGGAAGTCCGAAGATTTGGCTCCGAGCAGCGTGTAGAGCAAGTTTATGGTATGTCTATACCCAGAATCAAAAATGAAATCAAAGAGAAGATTCGCCAAAGCTTGTTGGTACAAAATTTATTGTCTGTTAAGTTTAGCGACGTGAAAGTATCTCAAAAAGAAGTCCAAGATTTTTATGCCAATAATAGTGATTCAATCCCGGAAATGCCGGCTGCTTATGAATTATATCATATTGTAAAGAATGTCAAATCGGATGATGACACTAAGAAAACCTCATTTGAATTCGCAATCAAATTGCGTGATTCACTCTTGAATGGTGCAGATTTCGCAGATTTTGCTAAACGTTACAGCGGTGATCCGGGCACTTCCCAAGACGGTGGTGAGCTTGGTTGGTTCGAACGTGGCAAATTATTTCCTGAATTTGAACAGGCAGCTTTCAGATTAGCAGTCAATGAAATTTCTTTACCTATTGAGACTCCTTTTGGTTTTCACATTATCCAAACGCTTGATAAGCGTACCGATGCTGTAAAAACGCGCCATATCTTACTTAAATTTGCACAATCAAGCGAAGATAAGCAAAGAGCTATTGACTTTTTGAATGATTTGAAGAAAAAAGTCGAAAGCGGTTCCGATTTCGAAGAGTTAGCCAAATTACATTCAGATGACAAGGACAGTCGCGGTTTTGGTGGTTTTCTCGGCAAATTGCCTTATGAAGATATCCCCGATAAACTCCGTTCGATTGTAACTGCACTCCCTGACGGTGGTTTGAGCGAACCTATGCTATATGTATCAGACCCATCAAAAGAGTCGTATCACATAATTTACAAAAAGAAATTCCATGTGGTTCACAAAGCAAATTTGAAAGATGATTTTAACGAAATCGAACAATATGCTATTGAAAGCAAAAAGCGAAAATTATATTCTGAATTCCTCCAAAATCTACGCAAAGATATGCACTGGGAAATAGTCAGCGATTATTAGGCAATTGCTAAAGTTGCACAATCGCAACGCTCGGCACCAGCCGATTTGAGGCTTTTTGCAAGTGAGTTAATTGTCGAACCCGTAGTCAGAACATCATCAACTAAAAGAATTCGGCTCCCTTTGGGGTCGAATTCTTTGTTTAGTTCAAATATATTCCCAACATTGCGTTTTCGTTGCTCTTTACTGAGTGCAGTTTGAGTTATAGTATATTGATTCCTTTTGACGAAATCATCAGACATTTCACCCGCTACTAATTCAAGCAATCCTAAAGATATGTGATATGATTGGTTATAGCCGCGTTCGCGATATTTTACTTTGTGGATGGGCACGGGAATGATATAGTCGTAATCGGTCATGCCGTCAATTTGCATTCTCCTTCCCAAGAGCTTTCCGTATTCATAAGCCAATAGCGACAATCCTGCGTATTTGAATTTGTGAATAGCTTCCAAATACTGAGCATTCTCCTTCAGAGAAATAAGTGCAGTAGCGCCATCAATTGCCACCTTATCTTCGCTGAAATGCTCAAAAAAACGATTGCGAATTATATTGGGTGATGGGGCATAAGGTATAGAGTTGAGGCAAGCGTTGCAAAGCATTTTGAATTGAGCAGAATGTGGCTTGATGTGTTTATTACAAATGGCACAATGCTCGGGAGCGACAAAATCAAAGAGATTGTCTCGGATTGCCTTTATAAACGTAGTATTTATCAATTACCACTCTTATTTTATTCAAACTTATCTAATGAAAATCTGCTTTTTGGAAAATATATATTGAAAATTGAAATCGCTAAAAGAGCCAAATTTTCAATCAACTTCGGAAATCCAACTTTTTGCGGATTTGTACTCGAACACCCACAATTGATGTCAAGTCCGCGCGCCATAGCCGCAATTACGGCAAATACAAATACAAACATCATTGATGCTGTGATATATGAATTTGCTTTTACTTTTACACCTGTGATGAGCAGTACCCCGCAAATGGTTTCGACCCAAGGCAATATCATTGCAATCATGTTCAGCGAAAAGTTCGGAACCAAATCATAATTCGCAATTTCGGAGACAAAAAGCGTAGGATTGGCAATCTTGCCGATTCCGTATGACAAAAAAATGTAACCTACGATAATTCTTGCAATTGTAGTCGGTATTCCTGATTCGAGTATCTTTTTCATCTAATTTGAGTCGTTGATTTTAATAATTATTATTAACTACTAAAACAACTCATTATTTTACCTTCTTCATTGTCACGCTCAAAATCAATATATTTGTGACAGTCAAAATTTGAAAATTCAAAAAAGTATAAAATGTCTTTTGTAAGGTCAATTTCAGGAATCCGAGCAACTTTGGGAGATGATATGACTCCCGAGATGGTCAAACAATATGTTGCGGCATTCGCCAAAGCAACAAATTCAAAAAAAATTGCGGTCGGCAGAGACGGCAGACCCTCAGGCGATTGGATAGAAAAAATCCTTTCTTCTACTCTTTCTTCAATCGGCGTAGAATGCGATATTCTGGGCATTGTCCCAACTCCGACAGTCCAATTAATGGTCGAAAAATTCGATTATGACGCAGGAATTGTTATCACAGCATCGCATAATCCCGAACAATGGAACGGATTGAAATTTTTGAATTCAAGCGGTGTTTTTTTAAATGAAGCTGAAAATCAAAAAGTATGGGATATAGTTGATTCGGGTGTGGTTGAATGTGATTTTGAAAATCATGCTGAAATAAAATTCTCCGAAATTGAACCGATTGACTTCCATATCAAATCAGTCACAAATAGCGATTTCATCGCTGAACGATTGGAAATTATCAAATCACGCAAATTTAAAGTGGTCGTTGACGCAGTAAACGCTTCTGGCAGTGTTATCATCCCGAAACTGTTGGAATATCTTGGCTGCGAAGTAATCGCTATCAATTGCGAAGGCAACGGAGAATTTCCTCATGTTCCGGAACCGCTGCCTCAATATTTGACTGAGCTTTCATCTAAAGTAGCCGAAGTGGGTGCTGATGTAGGTTTTGCTGTTGACCCCGATGCTGATAGATTAGTCCTTGTGGACGAAAGCGGCACCTGCGTAAGCGAGGAAAAGACAATTGCATTGGCGATTCAATCTGTGATGAGTAGCTCGATTGCCGAAGCGAAGAAAATTGCAGTTGTCAATCTTTCGACATCATCATATTCCGAATGGGCTGCACGTCAATTCGGGGGGATTGTTGCACGATGCCCCGTGGGTGAAATCAACGTCGTCAGTAAAATGAAAGAAATTGGTGCAATCATCGGTGGGGAAGGTAGTGGTGGTGTAATTTTGCCCAATTGCCATTACGGACGTGATTCCCTTGTTGGAATTTGCTTGATTTTGGGCTTAATGGCTCAATCAAATCGCTCGTTATCCGAATTGTCAAACGACTTCCCCAACTACGAAATGAACAAATTGAAATTTGATTTCGCTGGAAATTTTGAAAATTTGAAATCTCGAATAATTCAAGAAATTTCTTCTGAAAATGTCAATTTGGAAGATGGACTGAGAATTGATTCGGACGGCTTTTGGATTCATATCCGCAAGTCCAACACGGAGCCTATTATCCGGCTGATTTACGAAAAATTGAATAATTCAAATATTGATGAAACGATTGACAAAATCAAAAGCATCATTGCGGATACCAAATGAAGCCTGATGAATTGATTTGCTTTCATTGTGGGGACGTTTGTCCGGACGACACTATTAGAATCGACAATAAATACTTTTGCTGCAACGGTTGCAAAACTGTTCACATTCTGCTGTCCGACAATGATTTGACAAAAATTTACGAGGAAGCACGAATTGGTTCGGATTCAAAATCAAAATTTGATAAAGATGAGTTTTCATTCCTCGATGACAATTCAATTGTCGAAAAACTATTGAAATATAATATCGAAAATCGCTCCAAAGTAATTTTCTATCTGCCTCAAATCTATTGCAGTGCCTGTTTGTACCTGATTGAAAACATTCACCTTCTGGAAAATGGTGTGCTCGAATCGAAAGTGAATTTCTTGCGGAAAGAAGTCAGCATCACATTTGATAACCAAAAAACTTCACTTCGCAAGATTGTTGAATTGCTCACATTATTAGGCTATCGCCCAACTTTGAATCTATCGGATATCGAACAACCCCGAAAGATTGCTCACAACAGGTCATTATATATCAAATTGGGAATTGCGGGCTTTGCTTTTGGAAATATCATGTTGATGGCAATTCCGGAATATTTATCCGGTGGAACTATCCAAAGCGATATTCGCACATACATGGGCTACATCTCGATTTTGCTGAGTATTCCGGTTATGTATGCCGCCAGCGATTATTTCAAGGGCGCTTGGCACGGATTGAAGATGAAAACTGTAAATATTGATGTACCTTTGAGTTTGGGGATTTTGGTGCTATTTTTACGCAGTGTTTACGATATTTTGTTCACAACTGATTCGGGTTTCATTGATTCGCTCACAGGTTTAGTTTTTTTCCTCTTATTGGGGAAATTGTTCCAACAGAAAACTTATCACAATTTATCATTCAATCGCGATTTCAAATCCTATTTTCCTCTTTCGGTAATTAAATCCGATAAGGAAAATGATGTGCCAATACCCGTCAATCAAATCGTGCCGGGTGATTTGCTGTCTATAAGGCATGATGAGCTCATTCCTGCGGATTCAATTCTGGAAAGTGAATCAGCATTGATTGACTATAGTTTTGTCACAGGAGAATCATCACCGATTACTGCTATGAAAAGTGACAAGATTTACGCCGGCGGCAAACACAAGGGTAGCGTAATCAAAATCCGAGTGATGAAGAAGTTTTCGAGTAGCTATTTGACCGAACTTTGGAATTCCAAACTATTTGAAAAGCAGAAAGAATCAACAATTTCAAATTTGTCCAATACTGCTGCGAAATATTTTACTGCAATTGTACTATTGATTGCAATCGCTACCGCTATTTATTGGATTCCCAAGGATATGACTATCGCCATGAATTCGATTACCGCTGTATTAATCATTGCTTGCCCGTGTGCAATAGCACTTTCGATTCCCTTTTCATATGGCACTACCATGCGATTGCTCGGAAAGAGGAAAATGTTCTTAAAAACGGACAAAATTGTCGAATACATGAGTTCCGCTGATGTAATTGTATTTGATAAAACCGGAACACTGACTGAACTTAACAAGTCGGAAATCAGCTTCAACGGCTCACCACTTGATAAAGACAAGCAAATCGCAATAAAATCTATAGTCAAAAACTCAACTCACCCTTTGAGCAACATGATATACAATCATCTAAATTGCGGAACTGTCATAGTTGATGATTACGATGAAGTATCAGGCAAAGGGCTGATGGCATTTGTAGGAACTAATTCGATTTTGCTCGGCAGCAAATCCTGGCTAATTGAAAATAATATAAAAATTGATACTGAATCAGGCGGCAATTCGGGCGAGTTCAATGCCGAATCGCGTGTTTATGTAGCTTTTAATGGCGCATTCTCAGGATTTTTTGCCATAAATTCATCGTACAGACAGGGATTGAAGTTACTATTTGACGAACTTCTGAAAAAGCATGAAATTTATATTTTATCAGGCGATAATGATTCTGAGAGAAATTATCTGCAAACCCTGACTTCCGACAAAGCTAAAATGCAATTCAATATGCTGCCCGCAGATAAATTGGAATATATCTCTAAGCTTCAGCAATCCGGCAAAAAGGTGATTATGATTGGTGATGGTTTGAACGATGCCGGAGCTTTGAACCAAAGCGATGTCGGTATTGCAGTTTCGGAGCAACATTCAAACTTTACACCGGGCTCTGACGCTATTTTGATAGCTGATGAACTCCCCAAACTCACAAAATTATTAGCTCTCGCCAAAAATGGTGTCACCACTGTGAAGTTGAGCTATATTTTGTCCTTTGTTTATCATAGCATCGGCTTCTTTTTTGCTGTTCAAGGGCTTCTGTCGCCCCTGATAGCAGCTATTTTGATGCCCGTCAGTTCGATAAGTGTAATAGCATTGACTGTTGGGTCTTCTTATTTGAAGGAATTTAGATTATCTCGCAAGACTTAGTCATTTCTAAAATATTTTTACATTTTGGTTACAAATTTATAAAACAAAATTGCACAATTCATCTGAAAATGATACATTTAAAAATTGAAAATTTGCATTGTGCTTTATTGTATTTGCATTACGATTTTTGAAAGTATAAAATTATAAAGGTTTGTAATGTCAGTTGTAATAATTTTGATGAGCGCTTCACTATTTGTTGCCATAATTTTTTTGGTATCCTTTCTATGGGCAGTCAAAAACGAACAATTTGATGACACTTACACTCCGTCGCTACGCATTTTAAATGATGACAACAATAATAATGTAAAATTAAAAGATGGAGTAGGTGAATGAGCATTGATTCTACCGGTTCAGTTAACCCCAAAGACCTCGAAACCTTCAGCTATGATAATGTGATTGTCCGAAATTTTGCTTGGGCAACTATTATCTGGGGCATCGTCGGTTTCCTTGTTGGCTTGATTATAGCAATTCAAATGTTTGCTCCGGCATATTTCCCATTCTTAGATTTGGGAATTTCCTATATTTCCTTTGGAAGACTTCGCCCTTTGCATACAAATGCAGTAATTTTTGCATTTGTCGGTAACGCAATTTTCATGGGTGTCTATTATTCATTACCTCGACTTGCCAAAGCTCCGATGTGGAGCATCTTGCTAAGCAAATTGCATTTTTGGGGTTGGCAATTGATAATTGTCTCTGCCGCAATTACATTTCCTTTGGGACTAACACAAGGCAAAGAATATGCCGAATTAATATGGCCCATAGATGTCGCTGTTGCTGTTGTTTGGGTAATTTTCGGTATCAATATGTTGATGACATTAGTCAAAAGGCGCGAACGCCACATGTATGTTGCAATCTGGTTTTATATTGCATCGTGGGTAACAGTTGCAGTTTTGCATATAGTCAATTCATTAGTTATTCCTTATTCAATACTCGAGAGCTATCCAATTTATACAGGAGTTCAAGACGCTTTGGTTCAGTGGTGGTATGGTCATAATGCTGTTGCATTTTTCTTGACAACTCCATTTTTGGGGCTTATGTATTATTTTCTTCCCAAAGCTGCTAACCGACCGGTATATTCATATAGACTTTCCATTATTCATTTCTGGTCTTTGATTTTCTTATATATTTGGGCAGGTCCTCACCATTTGCTTTATTCATCAACTCCGGATTGGGTTCAATCACTCGGTACAGTCTTTTCCATTATGCTTATCGCACCGTCATGGGGCGGGATGATTAATGGCTTGCTCACGCTCCGAGGAGCTTGGGACAAAGTACGCGAAGACCCTGTTCTAAAATTCATGGTAGTAGCAATCACAGCGTATGGTATGGCTGTATTCGAAGGTCCAATGCTTTCGATTAAAAGTTTCAATGCGCTTTCGCACTTTACTGATTGGACTATTGCTCACGTTCATGTCGGAGCTTTAGGGTGGAACGGTATGCTGACTTTCGGTATTTTGTATTGGATAATACCGAAGATGTGGAAAACCGAACTGCATTCAAAAAAACTTGCAAACTTGCACTTCTGGATTGCATTTCTGGGCATTTTGATATATGCTGCACCACTCTATTGGGCAGGTATCACACAAGGCTTGATGTGGAAACAATTCTCTCCTGACGGTTTTTTGATGTATCGCAACTTCCTCGAAACTGTGACTCATTTAGTTCCGATGTATGCTATAAGAGCATTAGGCGGCAGCTTATTCTTGGCAGGTTCAATTGTCATGTTGTATAATTTAATCATGACTATGAAACGCGGTTCTTTTATGGCTACGGAAACATTCAAGGCTCCTGCTATGGCATCTATTCATAAAGAAAAGGTAAACCACAGATGGTTGGAAGGCAAGCCAATGCCATTTTTGATTGCATCGCTTGTCGTAATTTTAGTAGGAGGGATATTTGAAATTGTACCAATGCAGGTTATCAAATCGAATGTTCCGACGATTACCAGCGTTAAACCATATACTCCTCTCGAATTGCACGGTCGGGATATTTACATCCGAGAAGGCTGTTATTTGTGCCATTCGCAAATGATTCGTCCATTCAGAAGCGAGACAGAACGTTACGGTGAGTATTCTAAAGCAGGTGAATTTGTTTACGATGCACCATTCCAATGGGGTTCGAAACGTACAGGACCTGACTTGCACAGAATTGGCGGCAAATACCCTCATGCTTGGCACTACCAGCATATGTATGACCCGCAATCAATTGCACCGGGCTCGATTATGCCGCGCTATCCGTGGTTACTCGAAAACACTTTAGATACGTCTCTTACATCAAATAAAATCAGAGCACTTATGACTCTCAACTTCCCGTATCCTCCGGGATATGATAATGTTGCATATATTGATGTCCATACACAAGCTCTCGAAATTGTTGAAGAGCTGAAAGTTACGGGAATCGAAACTACATACGATAAGGAAATCATTGCTCTGATTGCATATTTGCAAAGATTGGGCACTGATATCAAGGGCGAAAGTAAACCAATTTTCAACAAACCATAAGGAGGGCGTGATGTTCAGACAAATTTTTCAAAATATTCAAGGTATAGAACTACTTCCTACCTTTACTTTATTATTCTTTTTTACTTTTTTTGTAGTTGTTTTTATAATGGCTTACAAATTAGACAAAAAATTCATAAACTACATGGGCTTATTACCCCTTGATTCTGATGATACCTTAAATGAAAAAAAATCAGGAGATGAAAATGTCACAAACTGAAGACAAATTATTAGAACATAATTATGACGGTATTCTCGAATACGACAATCCTTTGCCTAAATGGTGGGTTTGGCTATTTATCATAACTGTAATTTGGGGAATCGGCTATTTTTTCTATTATAATATTGCCGAAATTGGACCCAGCCAACATGAAGAGTATCTTGCAGAGTTCAACACCGGCTCTGATGATGCTATGCGTCTAATCCAGCAAATGAATGAAAAATGGGCTGCTATTGCGTATGTACCAATTACCGATAATGATGCTTTAGAACAAGGCAAAACAATTTATTTGGAAAATTGCGTTTCTTGCCATGGTACAAATGCCGAAGGCGGCATCGGTCCAAATATGACAGATGATTATTATATTCATGGCGGTGGAATCGAAAATACGATGAACGTCATTATTAACGGTGTCCCCGAAAAAGGGATGATTTCTTGGAAACCATTGCTTACTCCTGAAGAAGTTCAATTGGTCGCAAGTTACATTCTAACATTGAAAGGTACACAACCGGCAAATGCTAAAGCTCCACAAGGTGAACTTTGGGAGCAATAGTCGCTATTTATAAAGAAGCAAAAAAATGAGTGATTTTAAAGAGTTGAAACAAGTCGGCAATGAAGCGATTAATCCCGACGATACGGATAAACTCATAACTGAAACAGGCGTTTCCTTTCGGGATAGAGTATCAAATATTGATAAAAAAGGAAACCGCATTTGGATTTATCCCAAAAAGCCCAAAGGCGACTATACTAAATGGCGCTCGGTCGTAGCTGTCGTTTTATTAGTGTTTATGTTTGTGCTGCCATTTATAAAAGTAGATGGCAGACCTTTCGTGTTACTTGATATTTTTCAACGCAAATTTATCATTTTCGGTATCGTTTTTTGGCCCCAAGATTTTTATATTTTCGCTCTTGCATTTCTGGCTTTCATTGTGTTTGTTGTCCTCTTTACCGCTGTTTACGGGCGAATATGGTGCGGGTGGGCATGCCCTCAGACAATATTCATGGAGATGGTTTTTCGTAAAATCGAATATTGGATAGAAGGCGATTACAAGCAACAAATGGCACTTTCGCGCTCTGAATGGAATGCAAACAAAATCTTCAAAAGGGGGCTGAAGAAGACTATCTTCATTTTGCTTTCCTTCATCATCAGTAATTTATTTTTAGCATACATAATTGGTATTGATGAGTTACAAAAATATATGACCGAAGGACCGGCGGAGCATATGACTTCATTTGTATTCGTTATATTTTTCGCGGGTTCTTTCTACTTCATTTTTTCGTGGTTTCGTGAGCAAGCCTGTACATTTATTTGCCCATACGGCAGACTCCAAACCGTGCTTTTGGACAAAAATTCAATCGTAGTCGCATATGATTTCAAACGTGGCGAGCCGCGAATGAAATTCAAGAAAAATATGCCTGAAGATGCCGGTGATTGCGTTGATTGCGGTGCTTGTGTCAGAGTTTGCCCGACGGGAATTGACATCCGAAACGGCACCCAACTTGAATGTATCAATTGTACTGCTTGTATTGATGCTTGTGACGAAGTGATGTTGAAGGTCAATAAACCAAAGAATCTGATTCGCTATGCTTCTGAACTGCAAATTACTGAAGGCACAAAGTTCAAATTTACTCCACGAATTATGGCTTATAGCGTTGTGCTGCTGTTATTATCAGGCTTAGTAGCATATTTGATGCTCAACAGAAGCGATATCGAAGCCACAATTTTGAAAGTCAAAGGTACGATGTACCAAAATACTGAAACAGGAGTTGCCAACGTTTACACTGCGACTATTATCAACAAGACTTTCAAACCTATGGATTTTTCGTTGAAATTAATGGATATTCCCGGAACGATTCAAATTATTGGGAAAGACCATCTGCACGTCCCTGCTGAAGGGCTGACCGATGCAACTTTTATTTTGGAATTACCCCGAAAATATGTTACCGGCACTCGGAATAACATCCAAATCGGAGTTTACTCCGGCGACAAACTAATTCAAACTGTAAATACAGGCTTTACTGGACCGGCACCCGGCATGAAATGAGGAATAAGAAAATATGAAAATATATGGAAATTGGGCTTTCGCAATTACGGCTTTTTACATCACTTTTGTGGTGCTACTTGTGTCATTAGTGGTTTATGTTTCGCAAGATAAAGTTGATTTGGTGGTCGAAAATTATTATGACCATGACCTTGTTTTCCAGCAACAAATTGACAAAGTAATGCGAACAAAAGCACTCAAAGAGCAAATCACTATATCGAATATCGAAAATAAAGTTGTCCTGAAATATCCCGATTCATTGGAATATCCTATTTCAGGCTCGATTTTGATGTTTCGACCGGATAATTCTAAGCTCGATGTTAAAATTCCAATTCAACCTAATAATGAAATGATGCAAATCATAAATACCGCATCATTCAACAAAGGACTTTGGAAAGTAAAAGTTGATTGGACTATGAACGACACTAACTATTACAACGAACAAATAATCATTTTTAATTGATAGACTATGGATTGGACTCTAATCGGCGCCGGATTGATGCTTGGTGTGCTTGGTAGTATGCACTGTATTGGTATGTGCGGACCAATTGCTTTGGCTATCCCGCATAAAGGAACAACAAAATTTTCAATTTTTTCCGAAGGATTCATCTACAATTTCGGACGAGTGATAACTTATTCAATCATGGGGCTAATACTTGGTTTAGCGGGGGCTTCGTTTAAACTTGGGGGCTTCCAAGAGCAACTTTCATTGGTCGTTGGAACTTTAATTTTGCTTGGAGTAATAATTCCAAGAAAATATTATTCAAGATTGAACGACACTAAAAAAATTAGTTATTTTGTTTCAACTATAAAACTCAAATTCCAGAAGCTATTGAAATCTAAAAGCCTAATATCTTTGCTCTTTATCGGAATCCTTAATGGGCTCTTGCCGTGCGGCTTGGTTTATATCGCATTGGCAGGCTCCTTTGCAGCTGGCGACGTCGTCACATCTACGTTTTATATGGCTGCATTTGGCTTCGGGACTCTTCCCGTAATGGCTGCAATCTTCATTTCAAAAAACCTCATCTCGATCAATATAAGACAAAAAATAAATAAATTGATTCCATACGGAGTCGCTTTAGTGGCAATTCTAATGATTCTTCGTGGATTGGCTCTCGATATTCCATATATAAGTCCGGTACTCCCGGAAACAGTTTTATCGGGCGAAGCATCTTGTTGTCATTAAATTTGATTATTGTGGAAAAGTTTTTTATGTTTGAAATTGGTTTTTGGTCTATTCACAAAATCTTTATTTTATACTGTGTTACAGTGTTATTTATGACTAAGAACATATGGATATGAAAAATAAATTTAAAATTAGTCTTGTTTAAAATAATTTTGTGTCTTATTTTGCATGTCAAAGTTTGTTAAAAAAGGAAAAAGTTTTGGAATTTGTTACGAAAATGAAAGAAGTTGTCACTAAAATGTTCTTTATCGGACATGTTGAAACCGATTCCAAACCTAATTATTCATCACTAATAATAGCAGGCGAGTAGTGAAAAAGACTGTACTTGATTATGCACTGAAAGTAAAATTACCGTTTACGGTATTCATTATACTTACATCATTTGCCGTTACGTATTTTGTGGCTAAGCCCGAAAGAGACGGCGTCGGTTATGCTCCGGAACAACCCATAAAATTCTCACACAGAGTACATGCCGGCGATATGGCGATTGATTGCCAATATTGCCACACAAGTGTCGAGACGTCTCGTCATGCTACAATACCATCAGCTGATGTATGTATGAATTGCCATGCAGTCGCAAAAACTGATAGCCCGGAAATTGTGAAGTTAACCCAATATTATAAAGACGGTAAACCCATTCCATGGAAAAGAATCCATAGAGTGCCGGAATACGCCTATTTCAACCATGCTTCGCATGTTGTCAATGGTATAGATTGCGCTAATTGCCATGGCGATGTTCGCGAAATGGATGTAATAAGCCAAGTTCATTCCTTCACGATGGGCTCTTGTTTGGATTGCCATCGCGAACCGGAAAAACGTATGCCACAAATGACCGGATTTGTAAATAAAGGACCTGATAATTGTAATGCTTGTCATCGTTAATGATTGTAAAATTTTTTAAGAATCGGGAAATATGAGTAACACAAGAAGAAAATTTTTCAACTCTATAGGTGTAAGCGCTCTTGGCGTTTTTGCACTTAATGTTTTACCCGTGAAATTTATTAAAAACGGCAAAACGGAAACTCAACCCAATCCTAAGGTTGTAATTCATCCTCTTGCTGTAAACAGAAACATAAAAGGGGATGGTTGATGGATAATAATGCTACTAAACCTCGATTTTGGAAAAGTCTGAATCTATTGGCTAATAAACCCGAAAGTATCGAAAGCACTCGCCACGAATTCCAAAAGGGAGTCACGGACGATTTCGATTTGAATGCACTCCCCGATAAATCAAGGAGAAAGTTCCTTGCTGTGCTTGGTGCTTCTGCGGCTTTTGCGGCTACTGCTTGTACAGACTATCCTGATAAAGGCGAAATCATTTCGTATAATAAAAAACCGTCGGGAGTGGTGTATGGTCATGCTAATTATTACGCATCATCTCTCAACAGCGGGCTCGGTATTTTAATCAAAACGAGAGAAGGTCGCCCTATTAAAGTGGACGGCAATCCTCAGCATCCTATTAATGCGGGCAAAGTTGATGCTATTGCTCAAGCTGCAATGCTCGACTTGTACGACCCGGGAAGAGTGCGTTATCCGGTCAAAAAATCAGATAGCAAGCTGATTCTCAACAAAGATGAGATGCCCAAAACTGATTGGGAACGCATTGATAAAGATATTACCGAAAAATTGAAAGCTGCGTCTCAATCGGGCAAGGAAATTGCCATTATTGCACATTCGGTCAAATCTCCTTCGCAAGAAAAATTGTTCAATGAATTTGTACTGAAATATCCAACTGCTAAGTTTAACTTATGAAGTGTTTGGTAATCAAAACAAATTGAGTGCTTGGGAGAAAATGCTACGGCAATACAAATCTTCCCGTCATTGCTTGGGATAAAGCTGATGTAATCGTAGCTTGGAATGTGATTTCCTCGGCACAGAAGGAATTACAGTCGAACAAATCAAAAAATATACTTCAAGACGCGATTTTGATAATGCTAAAAATTTCAATAAGCTATATACTGTTGAAGCAAATTACAGTCTAACAGGTGCAAATTCAGACTATCGTTTGAAACTCTCTCCAGAGTATCAGTATGATTTTATCATGGCTTTGATTAATGAAATTGCAGTCAAAAAATCGCAATCTTCAGCAAATTTAGACGATTCGGCAATGTCAAAAATTCGACAGTATAATCTTTCTGATTTTGCTTCAAAATATGGTTTACATGCTGATAAGTTGGCTTCGATGGTTGATGACATTTTACATCACCCAACTAAGACACTTGTCGTCTGTGGAAACAGCCTTCCTGAAGAGTGTCATATAGCAGCGAATTTGCTGAACGAAGTTCTTGGAAGCGTCGCAAACGTTTATTCGGACAAATACGAAGTTTTGCACAGACCTACTAACACGATTGCAGATTTTGCACAATTAAGTGCTAAAATGAAATCCGGAAATGTCGGTGTTTTGATTCATTTTGATTCAAATCCTGCATATCATTTGCCTCGTGAACTTGGTTACACAGACGCATTGAAAAGCGTTGAGACAGTGGTTTCGATGATTCACCTCGAAAATGAATCTTCTGAAGGCAGTCACTACATTTTGCCTGTCAATCACGAATTCGAATCTTGGGGTGATTTCATGCTCCGCAATGGTGTGTTGAGCACTCAGCAACCTGTTATCGCACCGATATTCGATTCTCGCCAAAAAGAAGCAATCCTGCTCAACTGGATGGCAGATGATTATTCGCAATACCATCATGATATTTATCATCAATTTATCAAAGCACATTGGCAGCAAAAAGTTTTCCCAAGTGCCAATACTTTCAGCTCATATGATGAATTTTGGTATTCATGTTTGCACGATGGCATTTTCACTTGGGATGAAGTTGGAATTCCTCGTGCCGTTTTCAATGCAGCTACATTATCGGCTACTCAAAATTCCTTGAGCAAATCAGGCTTTACGGTTATTTTGACTAAGCCACATTATCTGGGCGACGGTCAATATGCTAATAATGGCTGGTTGCAAGAAGTGCCGCATCCGATTACAAAGGTCGTTTGGGACAATTGCGCAATGATGTCACCAGCAACTGCAAAAAAACTTGATGTAGCCTACGGTTTGGACAAATTGGATAAAATCTCCGATATGATTGACTTAACCGTGAATGGCAAAACACTCAGACTTCCAATAATGCCTCAACCGGGAATGGTTGATGATGTGATTGCCGTTGACCTTGGTTACGGCAGAACAAGAGGCGGAGAAGTTGGGACAGGTGTCGGTTTTGATGCTTATACTTTGATGAATAAAAGCGGAAATAAAATCTATTCCGGTGCATCAGTTGCTAAAGCCGGCGAAAAATATGAATTGATTTCCAGCCAAGAGCATCATTCGCTTGATGAAGAATTCGTAAAGGATTTCCATTACAAGCGCCATATAATTCAAGAATATACAGTTCCATTTTATGTGGAATTTGAAGATAAGCTCGAAGAAGCAAAAACGCGACTCAAAAATGAATTCGGTGACGACCGCGAAGCTTACGAAAAAGCATTAAAAACAGAGAAAACCCATCTTTTGGGACATCACGAATACCAAAGCCATAGCATGTACCCCGATAGAGAATATACGGGTGTTAAATGGGCAATGGCTATTGACATGAACAAATGTACGGCATGTAGTGCTTGTGTTACAGCTTGTAATGTCGAAAATAATATTCCGATTGTGGGCAAAGAAGAATGCGGCAAAGGTCGCGAAATGCACTGGATGCGGATTGATACCTATTTCAGCGGCACTCCTGATGAGCCGATTACAAGTGTGCAACCTATGCTTTGCCAACATTGCGATAACGCTCCATGCGAAAACGTTTGCCCGGTAGTTGCTACTACTCACAGCCCCGAAGGTTTGAACCAAATGACTTATAATCGTTGTGTCGGTACGAGATATTGTGCCAACAACTGCCCGTATAAAGTTAGAAGATATAATTTCTTTGATTTCCGTAACGATTTCAAAGACGGCTACTATCGCAAGGACACACTCGAATTATTGAATAATCCCGAAGTGACAGTCCGCTCGCGTGGTGTGATGGAAAAATGTACATTCTGCTCGCAAAGAATCGAAGAGGCTCGTTCTGCAGCAAATATTAAGGGCAAGAAAATTCAAGGCTCTGATGTAGTGACAGCTTGTCAAGAAGCATGTCCTTCAGATGCAATTATATTCGGAGATATGAATGACCCGAATTCTAAAGTATCGAAATTACGCAATCATAGTTTGGGCTACCACGTTCTCGAAACGATAATGGTCAAACCCAACGTTACTTACATTTCAAGATTGAGGAACACAAACATGGAGGATACACACAGTGGCCACTGATATTACTCATGAAGTTTCTGTAATAGAAGGTAAGCCTACACTCAAAGAGATTGATGCTACCATCATCAAGCCAATGGATGAGATGCCGAATATTAAGTTTTTTATTGCAATCGGCTTCACTCTTACATTGCTTATGATTGGTGTTATTTCGTTAGCAGTCGCATTTTATCGAGGTTTAGGCGTATGGGGTGTTAACAATCCCGTAGGTTGGGGCTTCGCTATCATCAATTTCGTATTTTGGGTGGGTATCGGTCATGCCGGTACGCTTATTTCTGCGATTTTGTTCCTCTTCCGCCAAAAATGGAGAACAGGTATAGCTCGATTTGCCGAAGGTATGACGATTTTTGCGGTCATGACGGCAGGGCTTTTCCCGCTTCTTCACGTCGGACGCCCTTGGTTAGATGGCTATTTGATGCCACACCCCAATCAACATAATTTGTGGGTGAATTTCACTTCACCATTGTTATGGGACGTTTTTGCTGTTTCAACTTATTTTACTGTTTCATTTGTCTTTTGGTATATGGGCTTGGTTCCTGATTTCGCTACAATGCGTGACAGACTCAAAAACAGCACAGTCGTATCAAAAATCAAAAAGGCAATTTACTCAGTTCTATCTTTAGGTTGGAGATTTTCAAATCGCCATTGGTCACATTACGAAATGATGTATCTCGTGCTTGCCGGATTTGCAACGCCACTTGTGCTCTCGGTTCACACGATTGTATCATTCGACTTTGCCGTTTCGATTGTCCCGGGTTGGCATACAACTATATTCCCGCCATATTTCGTTGCGGGTGCGGTATTTTCGGGCTTTGCAATGGTTCAAAATGCTTTGATTATTATCCGAAAAGTGTTCAATATGGAACATATCGTAACGCTTGATACACTCGAAAAAATGAACAAAGTAATCATCGTCACAGGTATGATGGTCGGCTATGCTTATGGTATGGAATTCTTCATAGCATGGTATAGCGGTCACGAAGTCGAATCATTCGCCTTTTTGAATAGAGCCTTCGGTCCATATACTTGGGCTTACTGGATAATGGTAAGTTGCAACGTTATTTTCCCTCAATTTTTCTGGATAAAGAAACTAAGAAGAAATATTCCATTCATGTTTGTAGTAGCAATATTAGTAAACGTTGGTATGTGGTTCGAGAGATTCGTAATTACGGTTACCTCACTTTCTCGCGATTATTTGCCATCGAGCTGGGCATATTACGTCCCAACAATTTATGATATTGGCTTGTTAATCGGCAGCTTTGGATTCTTCTTTACATTATTACTATTATTCACACGAACTATGCCTGTTATATCAATCGCTGAAGTAAAAAGTGTTGTTGCCGGTTCTCAACCTACTCGACATAAATTAGGTCATCACGAGGAGGACGAGCATAATGGATAATAAAATTTTACATTCGGTAACTGCGATTTTCCATTCTCCGGACGATATTATCAAAGCTGCAAAAGCTGTAGTCAAGGAAGGATATAAGAAATTCGATGTGCATACTCCATATCCGGTTCACGGTATGGACCAAGCTATGAAATTGAAGCGTTCTCCTTTGGGCTATTTTGCTTTCGTACTTGGAGTAATTGGTGCTGCTTCTGGATTATTGCTGATGTATTGGACTATGTCGGTAGATTATCCTCTTAATATTGGCGGCAAACCTACTTTTCCATTGCCTGCATTTATTCCGGTTACTTTCGAAATAACTGTATTACTTGCGTCGGTTGCAACTGTTGTGGCTATGATTGTTATATTTTTCAAATTTCCTAATAACAGTCACCCTCTGCACGATACTGAGTATATGAAACAAGTATCGTCGGATAAATATGGCGTAACCATCGAAGCTGCCGACCCTAATTTTGATTTGGAAAAAGTTAAAGCGTTCCTTGCAAGCCTTGGCGGTACAAATGTTGAAGCGATTTATTTCGATAATGATGAAATTAATGCAAAACTGACTTTGTTGGAACCCAAATTCTTGACAGGATTGGCAGTAATCTCAGTGTTAGTAATTACGATTACTTATTTCACTCTGAATAAATTGATGTTCATGCAACCATTCAATTGGATGATGGACCAACAAAAAATTACAGCGATGAAAGTCTCTACATTTTTTGATGACGGATTCTCGATGAGACCTCCTGTCGAAGGAACTGTGGCTCGCGGATTCAAACCATATCCTTATAAAGATAGTGTTGAGCTTGCTTCAAGATTCCTTGTGAATCCAATGGAATTTAGCACCGAAAACCTTGAAAACGGAAAACGTAAATACAATACATTCTGTAGTCCTTGTCACGATTATCATGGCAACGGGGTTGCTCGTTTGAACGGTCAATTCCCCAATCCGCCAAGTTTGCATACAGACAGGGTTAGAGATTGGACTGACGGGCATTTGTATCATATTATAAAAGTAGGGCAAAACACTATGCCTTCATACGATAAACAACTAACCGAAGATGAAAAATGGCAAATCGTACTGTATGTCAGGGCTTTACAAAGAGCTTTGAATGCTCAGGAGGGTGATTTACAATGAGTAACGATAATATAGTTTTATACGAAAGAAAGCCTTTGCCGGCTAAACTACCAATAATTGGTTGGTCATTATTATTGATTGGTGTTGCTCTGACAGTTTTAGCTTTTTCAATCGACAATGTACGCGCTTCATACAATTTGATAATTGTTTTAATGATGGTATTCAGCATTGGATTTGGTTCGCTATTCCTTATTGCACTCGAGCATATCGTGGGTGCTGATTGGAGCGTGCCATTCCGAAGACTAACGGAAATTATTGCAGCAGTTTTGTTCGCAACTCCATTGATAGCATTGCCATTATTTTTGAACCTTGACCAAGTATTTGCTTGGCTAAATCCTGTAGTTATGGATTCCGACAAATATATCAAAAATAAGTCTCCATACTTGAATGAGTCATTTTTCGTCATTAGAAATATAGTTGTCTTTTTGTTCATGTTTTTATTCTACTTCCTACTTGTAGGACGTTCGTTGAAACAGGACAAAACGGGCAATCCCGATGTGAAAAAATGGTCAACCAAGATTTCAGCTATCTTTTTGCCAATTTTCGCCATTTTGATTACAGTTGTGGCGATGGATTGGTTGATGAGCTTGGAGCCAAAGTGGTTCTCGACAATTTTTGGTGTATATTACTTTGCCGGCTCTGTGCTTGCAGCACTCGCAGTTCTGACTTTCATAGCTATAACATTAGCCGAAAACGGATATTTGAGCAAGTATTTAAACGAAGACCATTATTACAACTTTGGTGCTTTGATGTTTGCGTTTACTAATTTTTGGGCTTATATTGCATTCAGCCAGTTCATGTTGATATGGTATGCAAATATTCCCGATGAAACTATGTGGTATTTGTAACGCAGTGGCGATTGGATGACAATTTCTCTCGGATTGATTTTCATCAGATTTTTAATTCCTTATATGGCTCTTGTCACAAGACCTTCAAAGAGCAATCCTTTCCGCCTGAAAATCATTGCTGTGTGGGTATTCATTGCTCATTATTATGATTTGTATTGGGTGATTATGCCCGAATATACTAAGAAAACTGAACTTCACGCACCGGTTTATAGTTGGTTTGAGTTTACAGTGCCGATTTTGGTACTTGGTGTAATAATAGTTGTATTCAGCCTTGTTGCGGGTAAAAAGAATCTCATGCCAATTGGCGACCCGAAATTCAGAAAAGGTTTGGAATTTCATCTTTAATTAATTAGGAAATAAAAAATGGAAAATAAATTCAGACCCGAAGATGAGATAAATTACAAGGATTTCTTGAAAAATCCTTTAAGATTGTTTGCTATTGTTTATCCTTATTTAATTATGCTGATTATTGTCGTCGGAATGTATTGGGTATTCAATCTTGACCATGCTTTCTTAAATACTCAACAAAAACAACTGCTTGCTCGCGATACTGTTGCACCTGAAATTGCGATTCAAAAAGGTGCGATGATGGAAGGCGTAAATGTTAAGGAAATCAGTGTTCCCAATGCCGAAATGATTGCCAAAGGAGCCGAATTATACAAAGCAAATTGCTCGTCGTGTCATGGAAATGAAGGCAAAGGCGATGGAATTGCGGGTGCAGGATTGAATCCAAAACCTCGTAACTTAGTTGATTTGCAAGGATGGAAAAATGGTGCTAAACTATCGCAAATGTGGAAGACTTTGGAAGAAGGAATCCCCGGTACAGGAATGGTATCGTATAATTATTTGACGGTTATGGATAGGTTTGCTCTAATTCATTATATGCACTCCTTGATGACTGATTTTCCTAAGGATTCCGATTCAGATTTGGAAACTTTAGATTTGACTTATTCTCTTTCCGAAGGCAAAGTTACATCAAACCAAATTTCGGTTTCGATGGCTATGACCAAAATGAACGAGGAATATAGTAACAATAAGACTAAAATTGAACAATTGACTAACGAATTGAATACTGTTGAAGGCGATATGGCTACTTTATTAGATAAAGTAATAAGCAATAAGGAAAAAGCATCAACTACACTTGTTAATGGCAAAAATTGGCAAAGTGGAACCGGTGCATTTATCAAAGAAATTAGCTCTACAATTAACGACAATGGTTTCAGACCAACGACATTGAGACTGACTAAAGACGAACTTACAACATTGCATTCATTCTTATTAAACGCCCGTAACAGGCTTAATCTACAGTCACAATCATGAAATATTTTTTAGCATTTTTAATAGCTGTATTGCCTTTGAGCTTGACTTCTGCAGTAGAAGACAAAATCGAAGTCGGTATAGAGCATGAAAAGAAACTCGACACTTATCTACCATTGGATTTGGAGTTTGTTGATTCGGAAGGATACAAGCGAACTTTGAAAGATTTGATAGACAAACCGGTAGTTCTATCATTAGTTTATTATCATTGCCCGGGGATTTGCAGTCCTTTGCTCAATAGTCTCGGCGAAGTCATTGACAAATCGGCTATTGAACCCGGCAAAGATTACAAAGTATTGACAATTAGTTTCGACCCGCGTGAAAATCACGAGGACGCCAAAAAATGGAAAGCGAATTATATAGCAGGTATGACTCGTCCGATTTCACCGGATGATTGGATTTTTATGGCAGGAGACAGCACTAATATTGCAAAAATCACCGATGCAGTCGGTTTCAGATATATACCTGACGGCGAAGACGATTTCGTTCATGCCGGTGCATTGATAATGATTGCACCTGATGGCAAAATTACACGATATTTATTGGGTACTGACTATTCGCCTTTTGATTTTAAATTAGCTGTTATCGAAGCATCAAAGGGCATATCAGCCCCACCGATTTCTAAGATGCTTGCATATTGCTTCAGCTATGACCCTGAGGGCAGGACTTATGTTTTCAATTTTAACAAGGTTGCCGGTACTGTGATTTTTCTTGGGGTAGGTATTTTCTTCGTGGTTTTATTAGTAAAAGGAAGAACAAAAAAAGTAAGTAAAGGAGAAGAGAATGTCTGATTCGACAGTAAACACCAGTGGTGATTATGTGAATTTTTATCAGTACAAAGGGAAGCATTCCGGTATTTTGGGTTGGTTGCTTTCCGTTGACCACAAAAGAATTGGTCTATTGTATCTTGGTTCGATGGTTTTATTTTTCCTTGTCGGCATGACGCTTGGTTTCTTCATGCGACTTGAAATGTGGAATCCCGGGCAAGACGTTATGGGACCGCAAACATATAATGCTCTGTTTACATTGCATGGCATTATAATGATATTTTTGGTAATTATCCCCGGTATTCCTGCCGGATTTGGAAACTTTTTTCTCCCGATTCAGATTGGGGCAGAGGACGTGTCATTTCCGCGTCTGAATCTATTTTCGTGGTATCTCTACACAATCGGCGGATTATTGGCAGTTGCTTCACTATTTTTGAGTGGCGGACCTATTGATACAGGTTGGACTTTTTACGCACCATATAGTTTGCGAACCGGAACAGAAGTAATTATGCCGCTAATGGCTGCATTTATTCTGGGATTCTCGTCAATTTTAACAGGTGTGAACTTTGTAACTACTGTGCATAGATTGAGAGCTCCCGGTATGACTTTCTTCAAAATGCCACTTTTTATTTGGTCTTTGTATTCAACTGCTTGGATTCAAATTATCGGAACTCCGATTATCGGTATTACAATTTTATTGGTTGTTGTAGAAAGAATGTTCGGTGTTGGATTGTTCGACCCTGCTATGGGCGGTGACCCGATTTTGTTTCAGCACTTATTCTGGATTTATTCCCACCCGGCTGTATATATTATGATTTTGCCGGCGATGGGTGTAGTATCTGAAATTATTCCTACATTTGCTCGAAAAACAATATTCGGCTATGGTGCAATCGCTGTATCGTCTATTGCCATTGCATTTGTCGGTACTTTAGTATGGGGACATCATATGTTCACATCGGGTATGAGCGACGAATCGCGGTGGGTTTATTCATTCCTGACATTCATTGTGGCATTGCCTTCGGGCGTTAAAATTTTCAATTGGGTCGCTACTATGTACAAAGGCTCGATTAAGGCAGAAACACCATTTCTATATGTGATGGCATTCATTTTCTTATTTTCAATTGGTGGTCTGACCGGATTAGTACTCGGTTCATTAGCTACAGATGTCCATTTGCATGATACATATTTTGTTGTTGCCCATTTCCATTACGTTATGTTTGGCGGAACGATATTTATTTTCTTTGCAGCTTTGCATTATTGGTTCCCGAAAATGTTTGGCAAAATGTATAATACTAAAATCGCCAATATTGCACTTGCAATAATGGTGGTTGGATTCAATATGTTATATTTTACGTTTTTCATACTCGGATATTTAGGAATGCCTCGAAGGTATTATGACTATTTGCCCGAATTTCAAGGAATGCACCAGTTTGCGACAGTTGGTTCGTGGGTGCTGATAGCAGGTATTTTACTCATGTTTATCAATTTGTTCCTTGGACTGAAAAACGGCAAGAAATCCGGAAATAATCCCTGGGGTGGAATGACTTTGGAATGGACAGTACCTTCGCCACCTCCATTATTGAATTTTAAGAAAATCCCAACTGTGAAATATGGTCCTTACGAATACGAACATTATGATGAGGTAACTAAGAATGTCAACTAATAGCACTACAAATGCAACCCACGGAGAGGAACACGGACACGAGCATGTTCATGACTTGAGAGACGACTACGGCTCCAAGCTTGGTATGTGGCTGTTCCTTTTTACCGAACTTATTTTATTCGGCGGATTGTTTTTGCTCTATATGGCTTATAGATATCAGTATTTTCCGGAATTTCAGCTTTCAGCAAAAAGCCTAAAGATATGGATGGGCGGCTTAAATACTATCATTCTGCTTACAAGTAGTTTGACTATGGTATTGTCCATCGTAGCTTTGCAACGTCGCAAAATTAAAGCATCAATTTATTGGCTAATTACGACGATAGTTTTTGCTTTTGGATTCCTTGTGGTGAAATATTTTGAGTGGTCCGATAAATTTGCACACGGAATTTTCCCGGGTGGCGAAGAGTTAGCACTCAAATCGCAAGGCGAGAAAGTTTTTTACGGATTATACTTTACTATGACAGGCTTGCATGGGCTTCACGTTATTATTGGGATGATTATTCTTGGATTTATTTTGGTTTTCATTGTCAAAGGCAAGGTCAGCCCCGATAGATTTGCTCTCATCGAAAACGGTGGACTTTATTGGCACCTTGTTGACTTAATTTGGATTTTCCTTTTCCCATTATTTTATTTATTGCACTAAGAGGTACAAATGTCATATACAGATACAAATGAAGGCAAAATAGCTCACGCTCATGACCCAAGATATGGAATCAATGTTATGATTTGGATTACTCTACTTTCGTTGACGGTAATCACAATTGCGATTGCAGGATTAGATTTGGGGAATTACACTCTTTTGGTTGCAATGTTTATAGCTGCAATCAAATCCGGTTTCGTAATCAACTACTTCATGCACATTAAGTTTGAAGATTTGTTATTTAAGTTGTTTATTGCCGGAGTGATTATGGTTCTTTTAGTGATTTTTGTTTTGACAGCATTGGACGTATTCTTAAGATAAGGAACAAAACATGTTAGAAACTGCATCAGATTATGCTCAAAATGTAGATTTTGTAATGCTTTTGATTGTTGGCATCTCAGTTGTGCTATTATTAGGCATTACCTTTGCCATGATTTATTTTGTTTTTCGCTACAGTAGAAAAAGAAATCCTGTTGCCAAACAAATTCATGGGCACGTATTACTCGAAATTATTTGGATTGTTATACCTACTATTATTGTTATGATAATGTTTTGGTATGGTTACGAAGGTTACCAAAAACTTCGAGCCGATTCGGAGGGCGCTTACGAAGTAAAAGTTTATGGTTTTATGTGGGGATGGAATTTCGAATATCCTAATGGCAAAAAAACCGACACCTTATACATTCCTTTGAGCCAAAAAACTAAGCTTGTAATGACTTCGAGAGATGTTTTGCACAGTTTATATATTCCGGCTTTCAGGCTCAAAGAGGACCTTATAGGCGGGATAAGCACATTCATTATACTCGAGCCTTCCAAAACAGGGTCCTTCGACATTGCTTGCGCCGAATATTGCGGTTTGAATCATTCCAGAATGTACACTAAGCTGCACGTTCTCGAGGATAGCGAATTCGACAAATGGCTTCTGATTGGAATGCCTGAAGAAGAAATTAAAGATGAAACTGAAACAGATTCCGTTACACCGCAAGATTCTGTTAAAGCAGAAGTTATTGCAAAATAGTTTTTAAAAATTAAAATAAAATCAATGTCTAAAGAAGAAATAAATAATATAAGCGGAATCATTAGGTCGAAAATCGAAATTCTTGCCGAATTGAGCAAAGTTAAGATAACCTTTTTTGTTGCCATATCCGGCACGGTAGGTTATATACTTGCAGGTGGCTCGGTAGGATTTGAAATGCTCATGACTTTGCTTGGCATTTTCATTCTCTCTTGTGGTTCATCAGCTTTTAACCATGTGCAAGAAGTCAAAACTGATGCTCTGATGATTCGAACTAAGAATCGTCCTTTGCCTCAGCAAAAAATGAGTGTCAGCGAATCTGCTGCATGGGCTTTAGCTATGGTGATGTCAGGATTATTGATTTTGATTGTCTTCACAAATCCTCTGGCGACTCTTCTTGGCATAGCGGCACTTATTTCTTACAATCTCATGTACACACCGCTCAAAAAGCTGACCGCATTTGCAATTTTCCCGGGTTCGATTGTTGGAGCATTGCCTCCTGCAATTGGCTGGGTTGCAGCAGGTGGCGGCATTGCTGACCCCAAGTTAATGTCATTGATGGTCTTTTTCTTTGTGTGGCAAATTCCGCATTTTTGGTTCTTGATGCTCATTTATGATAATGATTATCGCCGAGCGGGATTTCCGACTCCATCGAGATATTTTTCTAATGAGCAATTAAAGCGCATTACCTTTGTTTGGATTGGAGCATTGGCTGCATCGTGCATGATGATACCATTCTTTGGTGTTACTCATAGCGTATTTACAAATTTGCTTTTGCTTTTAGCGGGTGGAATTTTGCTCTGGAGAACTCGCTCACTTGTTGTAAAATTGGAAAAGCAATTCAATTTAAAACTTGCTTTTGTTGATATAAATGTTTATGTATTATTTGTAGTTGTTTTACTTTCAGTTGATAAATTCATTAATTGAAAATCTAATTCGAGGCTGATAAAATGGAATTTTTGGACAAACTTGTTATACCGCAACCCGATTATAATTTGAACCTATTGAATTATTTTCTGATTCTCGGGTTGACGATTTTTCTTGCTTATTCGGGAGTCTTATTCGGCAGCATGACATTGTCGGTATATTTCCGAAACAAGAGTAAAAAAGCAACTGATAATAATGCAAAATTATCGCGTGATTATGCAGATTTGATAACCGATAACTGGATTTATTCCTTCGGTCTCGGGATTGTTCCGCTATTATCAATCATTTTCATTTATACTCAATTGCTTCATAAGCAACCTGTGGCAATCGTCACATATCTGGCATTGGCATTCTTGTTTTATCTAATATCGGTATTACTGGTTCATAAATATAAAAAATCGTTACATCTGAGCCTATTATTTTCAGCTTTGAAAAATAAAGTTGGCGAAAGTGACGAAGTGTCTGCCGAGATTGAATCTTTGAATCATTCCACTAACACTACCAAAGGAATGACAGGCACATGGTCAGTGGTATTGTTGTTTATTAGCATGTGGATATTTGTCGGAGCAGTTACATTTGCTATGAATCCTGATTCGTGGTGGTATGGAAACTCATTGACAGTATTATTTTCGACAGCATCAATTTTGAAATTTTTACAATTTATTACTGCGGCTTTAGCATTTACCGCAGTTTCATTTGTCTTCAGAAATTTATATTGGGATGCCGAAAGAAAGAATTACGCAGAAGAATATGCCGAGTATGCTAAGAATTTTAATCTATGGTTAGCATTAGTAGCCGGATTGATTTTGCCACTTTTCATTGTTGCATCATTATTCATTATACCCAAAACTTCGCTAAATCCGCAAATATTTGCTGCTATTTTATTGAGCCTTCTACTATTGTTGGTAATCCTCCAACAAATTTACTTAGTCCTAAAAGGCAATAAGAATAGCTACATCAGATATGCATTTTATTCATTCATAGTCGTATTTTTCTTGATGGCATTTATTGACAAAGCTGCTTTCAGCGTAGGAAATAGAGCACACGTACTTGTTCTTGACAAAGAGTACAAAGTGCATAAAGAAGAATTTCTGGCAAGTCTCGGAATCGAAGCTGCACCGATTGATGGCGAGGAAATTTATACCGGAAGATGTGCCGCGTGCCATCGCGAGGAGGATTCTCCTTTAGCTCCGGCTCATAAGAGTATCATTCAAAAATATTTAGACCAAGCTGACCCTTTGGCAGCATTGGTGCAATTTATACAAAATCCTAAGCCTGTCAATCCGCAATGGCCCCCGATGCCAAATCAAGGTTTGACGCCGCAGGAAGCCAAAGCTGTTTCTGAATATTTGCTCGAGAAGTATTCAACTAAGTAATTATATTTTGTAATAAGTATTTATACTGGGTGATTTAAAAGAAAATTTCTTATCTTTGTATCAAACATTTTCTCATTTTTATAAAGGTGATTTATGAAATATTTACTTTTAATCTTATTAGTTCTTGCTTTTGTGTTTTCCGGTTGCGAACAAAACTCAACCAAATGGCAAGATAACAATGACAGACCGTCAGTAGTTTATGATGGCGATGATGATTGGGGTGATGACGACGACGAAGAAGAAGTCGTGCCTGAAGACCCTTGTCCGACTGATAACGAACAATGGAATGTATTCTTAGCCGATGTTGAAGCTGCACTTGGTATTGATTTGAGTGAAGTTCTTGTGAACGGCGAACCAATCAGCTGCTCTATATTAGCTTGTCTCGAAGAAAATTACAACAATCATGGCAAATTTGTTAGCTGTATTGCTCACTTGACAAATGATATGGTGAAAGCCGGAATTATCACCGGAAAACAAAAAGGTGTAATTCAAAGTATCGCAGGTGCTTCTGATATTGGCAAACCAGCCCAATCAAAAGGCAAAAAGAAATAAGTTGCTTTTTTAACGAAAAAGTGTCATTCCGAGAAATCGTAATGACACTTTTTTTTTGTTTAAATGTGTGTTTTAGATGCAATCAGCAATTGCGTGCGCCATTTCTAATGTAGTTGCACTGCCACCCATATCATAAGTCCGTACTTTGCCTTCTTCGACTACTTGTGCGACAGCTTTTTCGACTTTGGCTGCCATATCCTTTTCGCCTAACCAATCAAGCATTAATTTCGCCGCTAAAATTGTAGCAATTGGGTTTACTTTGTACTCACCCGCATATTTAGGAGCCGAACCGTGAGTTGGCTCGAATACTGCTAATTTTTTCCCGATATTTCCCGAACATGCAAAGCCTAATCCGCCAACCATTTGAGCGCACAAGTCGGAAATTATATCACCGTAAAGATTGGGTGCAACGAGCACGTCATATCTTTCTGGGTTTTTTAGCAACCACATAGTCATTGCGTCTATGTTGCCCTCGTCAAATTGAATCTCAGGATATTCGGCTGCAATTTTTTTTCCCATTTCCAAAAACATGCCGTCAGTTGCACGAACAACATTTGCTTTGTGAACGACAGTTACTTTTTTGCGTCCGTGTTCTTTAGCAAATTCAAATGCTGTTCTGATGATTTTTTCGCAACCGTTTTTTGTGTTGATTTTACATGAAATTGCGTAATCGTCGCCATCCAAATGGGCAAAAGCCGAAAATGCTTTGCTCAACTTTTGTAAAGTATCTGAAAGTTCTTTCGGTACAGGGCTAAATTCAACGCCGGCGTACAAATCCTCTGTGTTTTCCCGGAAGACAACGATGTCAATATCGTCTTTGAAATTCAGTGGATTGCCTTTGTAAGCTTTAGTAGGGCGGAAGCAATTAAACAGGTCGAAAGTTTGTCTCATGCGGACAATCGGCGACCTGTAAACCAATCCTGTGTTGCGTAATTCGGGAACTAATTCTTGTTCGGCTTCTTTGACCGGTTTCGAGGTAATTGCTCCAAACATTGCGGCGTCGACATTTCCGAGCAAATCAATTGTACGTTTGGGTAATGCATCTCCTTCGGAACGCCAAAATTCCCATCCAATATCTCCGTGGATATACTCAGCAGGGAAATTCAATTTGTCTAAGACCATTTTCGTGGCTTCTAACACTTCTATACCGATGCCATCGCCCGGTAACCATGCTATTTTGTAAGTTTTCATCTTACTTCTCCATTTTTCAAATTATTATAAAAACTTTTTCGTAAATTGCATAAAATGCAAGTGCAATATATCGGTTTATTTTTGGATATTAAAGTGAAATCGTATCATTAGTAAGCGTTCTAGCATTTTAAAACATGAATTTTTGTTCAAATAAACACTAATCAAATGTCGAAATTATCAATTTTAACAGCATGTTTTTTCATTTTGGCTTTCGTCAAACTTCAGTCACAATATTACGAGATTCATTGCAAGCATTTCATATATGGTTATCCGATTGGGTCGCCAATTACAAATGATTTAATTATCCGAGATTCTTACGCACTCAGTAGTAACGATTCAACAAAATTTGCCGATTGGGTGTGCTACTATCTTGATTCGGCTACAATTAACGGCAATGTTTCAACTTCGCGGGTTTGGAAAGCTGACCCTTGGCTCGATGATGTTGAAACACTCGAACCTGATGATTACAAAGGTGCGAATGCAGCATTGAAGACTGATAGGGGACACCAAGCTCCACTTGCCAATTTCAAAGGGAACCGAGATTGGCATACTACTAATTATTTATCTAATATTACTCCACAAAATTCTAAGTTGAATCAGGGTATTTGGAAAAATCTTGAAGAATTGGAAAGAAGAATTGTTGCAGATTTCAAAGAAATCTATGTCATGACCGGACCGCTTTACGAGCGACAAATGCCCAAATTGCCACATGCCGATGAAGAGCACGTAATACCAAGCGGCTATTGGAAAATCATAACCAGCTTTGATTCAAATGATAACATATTAGTTGCGGCTTTTATATTTGACCAAATAAATAATCCATCACAAAATTTAGCCGATTATTGTGTCAGTGTACGTGAAATTGAAGCTCGCTCAGGGTTAGATTTTTATAATCTATTGGATTATCATTTGCAAGAAATGATTGAGAATCCAAATAATTGCGATTGGATATTCAGATGATTTACCAACTATTTCCAAACTTGATTTTGACTTCCCAGTTTTTGGCATCTTGAGTAATTATGGTAGTATTTTGAGTAGTAGCCTTGGTAACTTGCAATATAAAATTAGACCAAAAAGGATTGGAAAGGAATTCGGAAGCGGGAATATCAATAGAAATTTCATTATTTGCAGACAAATCAGCGATTGTACCACCAATAGTCCAACTGATACCTCCGAGAATTTGACCTGAAATTCTCAAATTCGCTTGTTCGAAACTCGCAGAGTTACCTGCGAAATCAAGCTCGGCGCTACTGATTACTCCGGTAGTCATTAACATTTCGGTCAGCGCCTTATTTGCAAAATTTGTAAAACTCGAAGTCATTCCTTCAGTCAGCAAGTCGTTGGAAGCGGCATCAGTGCCGGTCTTAGTTCGTCCCATTACAAGCAGAAACAAGGCATTTTCATTGATTTGTTCTTCCGAACCAGTGGCTTCCACACCATCAACAAAATATGTAAATTTGATAATGGGTAAATCTTTCGTTCCGGTTATTTTCATCCTTACCTCAAATCTGCGGTTATCACCGTCTTCAATCATAGTGCCCGAATGTGATGCTTCCAAATTAAGCGATGGATTTTCAATCGAACCTGTAGGGAATTGTATTGACCCTGATGTTCTGAATTGTTTGAAAAACTTTAAGGTCGAATTCTCTTTTACAATAACGTCTCCATATAGTCTTGCTTCGTCGGAATCTCTATTTTTTTGATATATTAATTGAGTATTTCGGTCGCGAGTTCCAACTTCGGCATATAATTCACCCAACAAATTCATATCCATGAGTACAGTAAATTGCCCCAAGATTTTAATGCGCAAATCATAATTGATTAAATCAGCTATGCTTTGTTCGGAAACAGAACCTATTTTTTGGAAGTCGCTTTCTACTACTTCTTCTACTGTCATAGTATCAGGTCTGGTTATGGTACGAATACGATGAACACTATCAATCACTTCATATTCCAATTGAGTACGTACTTTTTGTTTTTTTTCTAACAATGGCATAGACAATTCTGCATATATGACATTTATATCGCCCGAGAGATTTGGTTTTTGTAATGTACCTGAGAAATGAATCGGGTTTGCATCTGTCGAAATAATGAAATCACCGTACAAATCAGGCATGCTCAATGATGTATTGTCGTTTAGCACGAGCAATCTATCGGCAGTTATCGAAACGTCTATCATCGTTGGCTGGAATTTATCGTCTAAATCTATAAATCCCAATACTTCGGCTTTGCCGAGCCTACCGAATCTGGCATCATAATTAACGTTCTGCAGCTTCAAGTCAACTATCGAAATTCGCGAATTATCTATATAAATCTCAGTCATAGCGTTATATTCCATATTAATGGCATCTACTCTGAATCTGATTGCTTTGGTCTTAATTTTACCCGAATAAACAGGTTTTTCATGCAAAATGCCTCCAAGTTTTAAATTGATGTCGGCTCTACCGCGTATATCGCTCAAACCCGGGACAAAAGGCGATAAAAATTCTAATGGGAATGATTGCGTCGTAAGAACAATATCACTTTTCTTTTGCCTTTGCTGTTCGCCGGTTAATGAATCGAGTCCTATGTATATCGGTAAATAATTGATTTGCAAATTCATTAACTCTATTGGTTCGTCGCCTAATTCATGAAATAATTGTGCTGTTCCTGTGATGTTGTCTTTGTCATACAGGAAATCACCCTTGAGAGTTCCTATATATTGATTATTAATCGATATGCTGTCACTATATAGTTCAGTTTTGATTATAGGGCTGAAAACATCATTGGTGATGCTAATTCTCATCGAATCTATATTGAATTTCAAGGTTGAAAACTGTTGTTTCATATCAGCATCAGCAAACATCATAATGTCTTGGACAGGGAAATTAAATACTGTAATCATGATATTGTCTAAATCATCACCTTTTTTAGCTCCTACAATTTCAATGTGTTCAGCTTCGCCACGCCCGATGACAAACTTTTTTATATCAATAGTATTTTCATAAGTTTCAATCACAATAGGTTCTTTAGAATGCCAAGAGAATGTATTTTCGTAAAAGAATTGCAATGAATCAATACTAAATCTCAACCTTTCATCCGCTATTGCAATTTTACCATTCGACACAACACCCATGTTGCCATTTATAGCCGTCAAAACTTTAAAGTTTATATCTTCTCCATCGAATCTCAAATCAACATTGAACCTGTCAATTGTAATATCACTCATCTTGCTGATGCCATTTTGTCTTACTTTCAAATCAAAATATTCAAATACCGGAAGTGAATCTTTCAAGTTTGACACAAGCCGCCCATCCATTTCTATGTCACGTAAGTTGATATTTATTTCGGGCAAATTTATGTCTAAATAATCAATTTTCAAAGTGTCAATAAATACTGAAAGAGATGAATCTGACGACATTACCTGCATGTTTATTTCCATTTTTGAGAAGAGATTCATGTCTTGGATAAATGCATTCATCGGAGAAATATCCTTTACAACGGCGTTAAATCTACCGTTAATAGTCGGGAATGAAGCAATTTTTTCTAATTCAAAAATCATCGTTGTGTCTTGCACCTCTCGCAAATCAGGGTCTAATGACATAACTTTAGCGTTGATAAAATCACCCAAGTAAGTGCCTTGATATGCTAAAACATCAATTAGTTCACCCAGATTATATTGCCCTGAAAAAGTTGCATCGAAAAAATCGGAGTTCAATACCAACTCATTGCGGTCTTCGTATTTGTTGATTTCCAAATCAATTCCGAATGGCATTAGTGCTCTGTCCGTAAAAAGAATTTCATTTAATTGGATATTATATTTCCCGGCTAATGAATCTGGATGAATGCCTATGCCTTCAATTGTAGCAGTTCCGGTTAAATGTGTTGGCAATGTAGGATTATCCATTAATTTCGCGAAGCTCAAGGACTCAAATTTGGCATCCAACTTGTAGGATGGATTGTCAATATTCGACAAATTTACTGAACCTGTTGCAGTAACATGCATAAAGCTGTCATCAAAAATATCAAATTCACTAAAATCATCACTTGAAATCGAGGAGCGATGCAAATTCGCCTGAAGATTTTCAATTACAATCTGACTATTTCCATCGGCATTAAATTTCAAAGCAAGGTCTTTAATATCGTTGCCCAAGAACTTAGATTGCCCCAGTTGCATATCTCCGGTAGCCCAAATAGTAGATATTTCAGTGCCTCTGCCGGTAACTTTTGCGCTTCCATTCAAATCACTCAAATATTGGGGATTATTCAAAATTTTAGCTAAATTCAGATGTGTAAACTGAACATTTGCTGAATAGATTAAAGCTCTCGCGAAATTTAAACCGGCACTGCCTTTCACATTTCCCAAATTTGATTTAAGATTCATATTTGCAAAAACGCTGTCAGCACTGCCTTTCACAAATAACTCGTCAAATTGGACTATCCCAAATTGTGGAAGTTCGGAAAGAGCCATATCGGGCAACATCTGAATCAAATTGGCTCTTTGAATCATGGAATTGTCAAGATTCAATTCGTATGCGAAATTATCAGAGTCTATCAACCCATATAAAGTCCCACTTGCATTGATATTTGATTCGCCATTGTCATAATACAAATTTGCGATTTTCAGATTATTCAGATTCCCCGTTGATTCGATATTAATATCTTGTTTACCTGTGATTGTTATTGGTAATTCCGAAAAATATTCGATGAATCTTTGGTCAATTTGCTTAACTTCAATATCAATGTCAAAATGTGCCGAATCTAAAATCGGTTCTTCAATACCGAATACATTATAATTTGTCATTTTCAAATCACCATCAATTTTATATTCAGCTGATTTGAAATCCAAATTATCTATAGTTAGTTCATCGGGTGAGACTTTTGCATCGAAAGCAAGATTTTCGAATGTTAATCCGCTAAATAATTCTTTCGCCGACATTGATTTCATTTTCAATCGGAAAGTGTTCTTATCCAAAATTGCTTCTGCGCGAGCCTCCATATTCAAAGATTCGTATGCCATATGGTTGAAATCAATCTTTTTGCCTGTGTCTTCTACTAAAGTAGAATCGTACATAATAAAGAAGGCGTTTTCCATGATTAACTTATCTACGCTAATGTGCCAATTGCTTGGTGTGGTATCAGATGGTGTGTCAGATGGCTTGGCGATTTTGTCATAATTCCAAAGGCTGTCCTTCGAATTACGTAGTAGTTTGATTGTTGGGTTGGTCAACTTGAGATAATTTACGGAAACTTTGCTCTGGAGCAAAGATGATATATCGAACTTAAGGTTGATTTCATCTACGTATGCTAATGTATCGCCATCAGTATAAAGCGACGCCGAATATATCGTCAATCCCTTTGTCAGACTTATTCTCAAGTCTTTCGCATGGATTTCGGCTATCAGTTCATCATTCACATATCCCAGAATAGTCTTTAGGGCATAAGAACGAAAAAACTCGAATTGTGCTAATGTGATAATTGTGATAGGCACAATAATTATAAACAACAAAAAGATTAGAATTATCCGTTTCACGTATGTGCCGAATTTACCTTTTGGTTTTTTATCTATAGTTTTATCTACCATCACTGATTAAGACGTTTCAAAGTAAGATTTATCTATTAATATTGGAGTCACAGGACTTTCATTTGAATTTTCGATAAATAATGGCATCCCCGAAAAATAATAAAAACCTTCGGGAACTTCGGAAAGATTGAGCAGTTCAAATATAACTGCTTTTTTGAAAATTGTATCGTGAATAGGGCGAGTGGGCGATTTGGGCTGATAATCAGTAGATTTCCACGTTGTCCCGAATAGATGAAATCCGGGTAAGCTGATCATATATTCGGCTGCTTCGACATCCAAAACAAGAATGTAATTTTCGGCATGAAAACCATTTTCATTTTTGGGATAATTTTCGGTGGTAAGCAATATTTTCGGTGGGATTGCCTTCCCCTTGCAAAGCTCGTTAATTTTACTTTCAATTTCGCTTCGACTTATGATTTTGATATAAGTATTTTCAGTTCCGTCTATCTGAACGTAATCATTGGGAAATTTTAGCACCAAGGCTTCACCAAAGAAAAAATCAGGAGAATTCTCGATGTAACGGTGAAGTGGTTTGCCGTCATTATTGGTGTGCAATGGCGATTCCGCATGTGTCAGACTATGTGGTTTGAGTGTATGCTCATCATAATTGACAGGTGGCAAAGTGTTTGCTTGCTTGGAGTAGATATTTCTTTTGGAATAGGGTGTACCTTCGTTCCAAAATCCTGACATTTCAGCTTTTATTTTATTTCCGATAACATATATCATAATCAACTAAAATAGTAAATAAAAAAATGCCTCGAAATTATTTTATTACAATTTATGTAATTCCAAAACATTTCGAGGCAATGTATCTAAAAATGCTTAAAGCAATTGGTCTTGCTCGGGTGCATCAATTATGTTATCATTTAGATTGTCTTGGTCATCGTCATGCACGACTGTGATAATATCGGCAATCGAATCGCCCTCGTCCAATCTAATCAGTCTGACACCTTGAGTATTTCTGCCAATTGTCCTGATAGCTTTTATGCTTTGTCTGATTACAATGCCATTGACTGTCATTACGACCAAGTCATCATTATCAACTGCAGGTAAAATACCGACAACTTTTCCGGTCTTTGGAGTGACGTTCATAGAAATCACGCCTTTGGCACCGCGACGAGTAAGACGGAAATCTTCAAATTTAGTACGCTTACCATAGCCGTTTTCGCTGACTACCATTACTTGTGCATCTTGGCGCTTGATAATTATCATCGCCACGACTGAATCGCTTTTCGATAATGATATACCGCGAACACCAGTTGCAGTTCTGCCCATCGAACGGACATCAGATTCTCTGAATCTACATGCAATACCGTTGCGAGTGCCGATAATTATATCTGCATTTCCATCGCTGATACCTGCTGTCATCAATTTGTCGTCATCGTTCAATCCGATAGCAATGATACCGTTTTGGCGGACGTTTGCAAATTTGGATAATTCTGTCTTTTTGATGACGCCTTTTTGTGTACACATGATTACAAATTCATCATCAACGAATTCCTTCACCGGCATCAAAGCGGTAACTTTTTCATTTGCTTCTTTAGCAATCACATTAGCAAGCGACCTACCTTTCGCTGTACGACTGCCTTCGGGCAAATCATAAACTTTGATTCGGTAAACTTTGCCTGCATCTGTGAAGAATAGCAAATAATGATGAGTCGAAGCTTGATAGATAAATTCGATAAAGTCATCATCATAAGTAGTCGAGCCGCTGGCGCCTCTGCCACCTTTGTTCTGGCGACGATAGCTACTCAATGGCGTACGCTTGATGAATCCTTTATGCGAAATCGTCACTATGACGTCTTCATCGGCAATCATATCTTCGATAGTGAATTCTTTGGCATCGCGAACTACTTCAGTTCTACGAGCATCGCCGAATTTTTCGCGAATTTCGATTAATTCAGTTTTGATGATTTCCATTTGCAAATCATTACTTGCCAAAATTGCTTTTAATTTTTCGATTAATTGGATTAATTCGCGATATTCTTTTTCGATTTTGTCTCTTTCAAGTCCTGTCAATCTTTGCAAACGCATATCGAGGATAGCTTTTGCCTGAATTTCGCTTAACCCGAATGTTTCTTGCAATCCCATAGATGCAGTAGCAGCATCGCGAGAAGCACGAATCAATTTGATAACGGCATCAATATTGTCCAAAGCAATTTTGAAGCCTTCCAAGATATGAGCACGTTTCTCGGCGGTGTCTAATTCAAATTTAGTTCTACGAATGATAACTTCATTTCTGAACTCGATGAAATATTTCATCATATCGCGTAAAGTCAGTACACGCGGTCTGCCTTTGACAAGCGACAACATGATTGAACCGAAAGTTACTTGCATCTGAGTATGTTTGTACAAATTATTCAAGACTACTTCCGGGCTGCCGTCACGTTTCAAATCTATGACAATTCGCATTCCATCACGGTCGGATTCGTCATTCAAGCCTGAAATATCTTCCAATACTTTTGCACGAACCAAATCTGCAATTTTTTCAATCAAACTTGCTTTATTTACTTGATAGGGGAGCTCTGTTACGATGATTGATTGTCTTGAGCCGGTTTTATTTTCTTCAAAAGCGACTTTGGCTCTAACAATAATTTTGCCTCTACCTGTCCTATAAGTTTCTCTAACGCCTTCGTAACCATAGATTATACCACCTGTAGGGAAATCCGGTGCCGGAACATATTCCATCAATTCCTCGATAGTAATGTCGCGGTTTTCGATATATGCTACGAGCCCGTTGACAATTTCAGTCAAATTGTGAGGCGGAATATTTGTCGCCATACCAACAGCAATACCACTCGCACCATTGATGAGCAAGGTTGGCAACACAGTTGGAAGCACAGTCGGTTCTTTCAGAGATTCGTCAAAGTTCGGCTGAAAATCAACAGTATTTTTATCAATATCCCGTAGAGTTTGATTGGCAATTTGGGCTAATCTTGTTTCGGTGTAACGCATTGCCGCCGGTGGGTCGCCGTCAACAGAGCCGTAGTTGCCCTGACCGTCAACCAATGGGTAACGCATACTCCAATCTTGGGCAAGCCTTACCATTGCGTCATAAACCGATGAATCGCCGTGCGGGTGGTACTTACCAAGCACTTCACCCACAAGTCTTGCGGACTTTTTGTAGGCGCGGTTTGGCAATAATCCTAATTCTTGCATTGCGTACAGAATCCTTCGGTGCACGGGCTTTAAGCCATCCCTTACGTCAGGTAATGCTCTTGATACTATTACAGACATTGAATAATCAAGGTATGAGCTTTTCATCTCATCTTCTAACAGCGTCTGTACTATCGTTTCGTAATTCAAATGTGACATTTTATGATGATATATAATTTAATAATAATTGTCCATATACAAACTCACAAATTTACGCATTTTTAGCGTCATATCATAAGATTTGTTAAAAAAACTACACTAAAATCTACATTAAATCACTACTTTCGAAATATGCCTGCTCATTTCGGAGTTCCTCGAGCAACTTTGCATAAATAGGTGAGTTTTGGAGGATTTTCGCATTGCCAATAAAAATGAAATGTGATTTTGCTCTCGTCATTGCGACGTTGAGTTTGCGGTCGATTGGAATGTCATCAAAATATGATATGTTTGACATTGAAGTGAGCAATTGCTCGTAATTTGTAGCAGTTGACAGAATGATAAATTCGCGCTGGCTGCCTTGGTAGCGTTCTACTGTATCAACATTCACCGTGTCGCCGAACTCCTCAGTCAGATAACTTTTCACCAAGGAGCATTGTACTCGATACGGAGCGATTACACCAATCGTCTCATTATTGAAATGATGTTTGACAGCTTGCTTGATAGTTTGGCAAATATCCAACACCATCTTGGCTTCAATTTCGGACTCCTTGAACCCCAAGCCGTGCATACAATTTATGAATACGAATCTTTTTGTGGCAAGAATTCGCTCCATCGGATTGCTCGAATTGGCAGAGAAATGCTTGATTTTTTCCTTTTGGTTCAGCCCGAATATTTGCAAAGCATTATTGTAAAAAAGCATATTTGGGAAATTCTGAATATCCTCGTGCATACGAGCTTGAAAAATCAATGTGTCGAAGGCTTTCGCCCAATCATTCATTTTGCAAACGCGCAATAATCGGTCGAAAAGCGAGATTGACAAATTCGTCATGCAAATATCCGCAAGTAACTCATTTTCAATATGATAATATTGAGGCGATTGGCTGATAATTGCAGGAAGCTGTTTTTCATCGCCGATAAGTATGAATTTTTTGGCTCGAGTTAATAATCCTGCTAATTGGAATTCCGGAATTTGCGACGCTTCATCGGTAATTATTATATCAAAAGATTTCAACCCGAAAATCGAATCATTGCTCAAAGCCGAAGCCACAGTGGAAATATATACATTTGAGTCTATGACTTCCTTATATAGCTCTTTCAAGCTGATTTTATCCGCCAAATCTCCAACTAATCTGTTCGACTTTTTCTTAGATGCTTTCGAGCCTAAGCGCAAGAATTTAATATCCGGCTCGATTGATGAAATCACAGATTCGATTTCATCCACTGCACGATTTGTATATGCCAACACCAAAACGGATTTTTGCTCTACATTTGTGAAATAATCCACAAGTGCACGCAGCATATACGAGGTTTTACCTGTGCCCGGAGGTCCTTGAACAATGAAATAATTCTTAGCATTTATACATTTTACATATACTTCATTTTGCTTTGAATTAAGGTAAGTTATTTTCTCGATTTGTTTATCTTCAAATTCGGGTTCTCTAATTCCTAAAATAAAATCAGTGACTTTTTTATCAGAACTTAATAATTTATAAATTGAATTAAGATTTGATTTGTTTGTAGATTCGAGCCTGTCTGATGTTATTGCCCATTCAATATTTATATTCAGACTATTTCTGGGCAATGTTTTATTACGCAAAGAAATAATTAAAAAATCTATTCCTGTCGAAATTATCGAACCACGTAGCAATTGGTCTTTATGCGGCAGACATTCACCTGTCGGGTCAGAATGAAACAATACAACAATGTCGCCTTGCCTGAGAGAAGTATATTGCATGCTCCTTTTATCCACTTCAAAATACAAATGCAATTGTTGCGGATTGCTTAGTTGCAGATTTAACTTCATATCAGTCAACACATTACTGCTATAATTCAAATCAAATTTATTTAGTTTCCACAAATTAGAATATGACATAAATGAATCTGCGCCGTAAAAGCCAATTTTTCCGGTAATAATTTCACGATAAACAAATGAAATTTGCTCTCTAAACCATTCTCGCAATACCGGAGAGGCAATATTGTAAAATGCATAAAACCTCGATAAAAGTTCACTCGTGATATAATTAGTAATGCTTTCAGTCAACTCCGAATTGGAATCAATCAATTTGAAGCGTCTCGCTGCAAGTGCAAATTCAGCTCCGACAATATAATTACGATGCGAAATTATTAGGCGCTTATAATGAAATGTATTTGGCACATTTCGTATCGGATTATCCAAATCCTGAGCATACAAAATTGCCGAAACTCCAAAGCGTTCCTTATTTATTTCATCAATTAACAAATTATATCCCGTTACTTGGGCAAGGTGCTGCGCCCAAACTCCGCTCTGAATATACTTGCCGTCATCGCCCAGCATTGTAAGCTTTTGGCTTGGAGGTTTGCCGGATTTTAATTCGAGTATATTCACTTCCGAATAATCTTCAGATTTAATTTCCGCAATATCCAATCGCCCCTGCAGCCCATAAGTAGGAGATATGAACGAAGGTTCAACAATCGGGTCAACGTATTCAATTCTCGGTAATATTTCCAATAAATTATTAATTATTTTCCGAATCTGTTCTTTTAATTTGCCAAATTCATTTTTATTATTTTCAAAAAAGTCGAAAAAGGAGAGTGGGTCTTGCTTTAGTGCAATTTCAAAAAGCGAATCAAAATCAGCATTTGGCTCTTGGATAATTTCGTCAAATATTGTATTTACGATTTTCCCAATTTGCAGATGAATACTATTCGGAAAATCGGAGATTTTCTTGATGAAATTAACATAATAATCAGGTCCTGATGATTGGAAACTATTTGCAATTTCCGTTACATCTACCAAATAGTCAGGTTCCAACACTATAATCGAACGTGCGGCAGTTTCAAACTTAGTGTCAGACATTCGGTTTACGTCAATCGCATTAATATGACAACCCTTTGACATATATTTATAAATATCATTCCAAGGCTTATTGAATGTGATACTTACTTTTTCATCTTCATCAAGAAATTCAATAAGACAATAATCATCGTGTTTCTTTATTATTTTTACAATCAATAAATCAATCAAATCAACAATTGCAGACTTTTTGTATTTAAATGAATTAAAATATTTACCGTAATCAGTATTATCGAAATCAATTAATTCATTTGTATATATATAATTAATAATATCATTAACTAATGCTATGCAATTATTGACAGTTATATCAGTAATATCATGATTATGTGCATTTTTAGATATAATTATTAATTTATTAAAATAATTCTTTAAATCCGGCGGAAATTTGAATCGCTCATGAATGTATGAATTTATTGCATACGAACTTGGGAAGCTCTGACTGGCTAAATCAGCTATATCGCGATAGTAAGACTTTAGTATAGAAACTAATTTCTTTAATCGTTTAGCATGATTTGACTTTCCATCATCACCAATAGAATTAATTAATTCAAGGTATTTATCAGGCTGAATCATTGTTAATTGAAATCCGGTCTGATATCCTTGATATTTAATTGTGGTGTTTTATTTCCACTAAAATTCGAAAACTCTAAACTATAAACAATAGAAAATGATTTGTTATTATTGCACAAATTCACTTTTTTGGCTAAATTTATCCCAATCGCATCAATTGCAAAATTATTCTGAATCGCTCTAAAGCGGATATTGCTATTGCCAATGATTTTAATTCCATTTTGGGATTTGACACCATTTGAAACAAAAACCGGCTTGTAGTTGGCATATCCGTAAGGTGCAAAAATATTCAATGTGTCGAGAAAAGTGGGTGAGAGTTCGTTAAATTGCAATTCGGCATCAATCAAAATTTCCGGTGTCAACATTTCCGTCGTTATCTTCAATTTGGCTAAGTCGTCAAATCTTTTTCTAAACTCCGGCACATTTTCGATTTTCAGTGATAATCCGGCAGCATGTTTATGCCCCCCGAATTCGAGCAGCAAATCTTCGCAAATTTTGAGAGCAGTGTGAACATCAAAATCGTTGATGCTGCGGGCTGAACCCTTGGCAACTCCGTCAATATTTGTAAGCAAAATTGAAGGTAGATTGTATCTATCAACGAGTCTCGAAGCTACGATTCCAATCACTCCGGCGTGCCATTTATCGCCGTAAATCACCAATGAGTGCGGTGCAGTCGTTTTGATTAGCTCATCAGCAATCGGGATTGCTTCCTCAAAAGCATGCTGGTCAAACAATCTGCGTTTGCGATTCTCATCTTCGAGAATTTGTGCAATTCGGAACGCCACGTTTTCATCTTTTTGCATCATCATTTCAACCGAGCGCTTCGCATCGCCCAATCTTCCGGCTGCATTTATCAAAGGAGCAATGGCATAAACAATATTAGATGCCGTTATATGCCCCAATTTAAGCCCTGTACAATGAATTAAGCCCTTCAAGCCGGGTCGTGGGTTGCTATTGAGTAACTTCAAGCCATAGTGGACTAATATGCGGTTTTCGCCAAGTAGCGGAACCATATCCGCAGCAGATGAAATTGCTACGTAGTCAAGAAATTCAATCGCCTTAGAGCTAATGCCTAACTCGTGCGAAATTGCCTGAACGAGCTTGAATGCCACGCCACATGCAGAAAGCGATTTGAAAGGATAGGGGCAACCCGGCATCAATGGGTCCAGGATTGCTACTACTTTTGGTATATGCGGACCGGGCTCGTGGTGGTCGCAAATGATTGTATCAACATTTTTAGAGGTTGCGTATTCGATTTGTTCGTATGATGTAATCCCTACGTCAACAGTCAACAACAATGACGCACCACGGCTAATGCCGAGGTCAATACTCTTTTCTGATAGTCCGTACCCATCCTCGAATCGGTCGGGGATATAGTAATCCACACGCCCTCCGATTTCCGTAAGGAACTGACATACCATTGATGTACTCGCTGTACCGTCAACATCGTAATCTCCGTGAACCCAGATTAACTCTTGCCTTCTTATCGCCAGCAGTATCCTATCTACTGCCTTTTGCATATCCTCCATAATGAATGGATTATGCAATTCGTTCAACGATGGCTTAAAAAAACCTGCCGCATCATCTTGGTCAGTCAAACCACGTGATGCCAGCACCTCAGCCAAGCTTTTGGGTATTTTTAGAAATTTCGCTATTCTTTGTACAGTCTCTTCATCATTATTTTGTCTGATTGTCCACCGATAGTTCAACATAAAACCTATAACATTTATATAATTAATGCAAAATTATACATAATTTTGTAATTATCAAAATAAAGTGTGGAAAAAATTTCACAGTTTGTAAAAAAAAAGTAAAGTTGGACATGAAATTTGATGAAAATGAAGAGCTCTCGAAAAGCTCACCAATCAGGAAACATAAGGTTTCCAAGCGAAAGGAGTAGTTCGTGAATCCGGCGATTTGCCCGAAAATTCCGAACTTGGACTCGTTGTTGCGCAGTGCAAATACCGTCATCGTCGAATCGGATTTTGATGGCAAAGTCGAATATATTGATTGCAAAGTTTCAGGGAAAATTATCACGCCGCATTCTCAGTCAAATTTGGTCGCTGTGGGCGACAAAATTCAATTCTTACGGAGCAATTCCATCGCCGAAGACTCGGGCTTGGTAACCGGACGTATCGTGGCTGTTGAGCAACGAGAGACTTATTTCTCCCGAAAAGCAGCAGGGCGAGCCACCCGAGAACACGTTATAGCAGCCAATTGTGACAAATTGTTGATTCTTTCATCATTAGCCGACCCGATTTATAACCGAAGATTTATAGATAGAGTTTTACTCGCAGCCGAATTTGGCGATGTTCAACCCGCCATTTGTGTCAACAAGACGGATTTGTTCGACGACATCAGTGCTTTTGAAGAAGATTTTGAAGCATACCCCAAAATGGGAATTGAAGTTTTCTTTGTGAGCGCTCTAAACCAAGATGGCTTGAACGATATTATCGAGTTCACGAAAGACAGCACCACCTTACTATTCGGACCATCCGGAGTCGGGAAATCTACTTTGCTCAATGATTTGGTCGGTCAGGAAGTGCAAGAAGTAGCTGAAATCAGCGAGCGAACCGGCAAAGGTCAACACACAACAAGCGCCGTGCGAATGTTCAAACTTAGCGACACGACACGCCTGATAGATTCGCCCGGAGTTCGGGAATTTGCACTTTGGAACGTCAATAGGGAAGAGCTACCTCTATATTTTCGTGATTTCGTAAAATTCATGCACGATTGCAAATTCACGCCTTGTACACACATGCACGAGCCGGGTTGCGCAGTCCTTGCCGCTGTGGACCGTGGCGATATAGACGCAGAAAGATACCAAAGTTACATCAATTTAGTAGAATCAACAGACGAAATTAGTTTTTAATTTTTTGGCTTGGCAAAATTTTCATACTTTTGCATTGACAGTTTGGGAGAGGTGGCAGAGTGGTTGAATGTGGCGGTCTCGAAAACCGTTGTACGGGCAACTGTACCGAGGGTTCGAATCCCTCCCTCTCCGCTGAGTGAAATCATAAGCCCTTGTAATACATAATGTTACATGGGCTTGTTTTTTGTTTCCAACATATTACCAAAGCTACTTCACAATTTTTATAATCTGATTTTCTATGTGAGTTGGAGTTCGCAACTGCAAATAATATTGTCCGGTGCTGAGTAATTTTGTGTCTAAATTATAATATTGGATGCCACTTGGGGGAGAGCTTGTGCTGAACACAGTTGAAATCTTTTCGCCCATAGTGTTGTAAATTGATAGCTCAGTCATTCCGCTTTCAATTAATGAGACAACAATATCGAGATTATCATCTGCGGGATTTGGCGCTATGCTTAAAATTCCAGCTTTTGAATATGGATTTAACAGTCGCGTACCGCCTTCGTAGCAGACTCCCAATAATCTGAAATGTCCACTTTGGAGCGATATATCTGCATCGCCACCATTAGAAATAGGGTTGATTAACGTAATATCGCACGTTTCGGAATTCCCTAAACCTACGATGAATGCAACTTCTCCCAATACTTCACCGGCGGATTTATTTGCGGGTAAATCTTTAATTAATATTTTTGCGAGATTATTATTAATTATTTCCATATTTAAATCTTGCGGATAAAGCAGGGTCGGATTAAACTGCATCTCAACATCTATCGTATTTACTGAGGATAAACTCAAATCCACTTCAAAATCCAAAATTATTGGAATATTAATTAAATCTCCTGCATAAGCTTCAATTTCGATAGTTTTTAATTGTGCAGAAGCCATTCCCATAAACTTGCCTTCGCCAAATAATTGCACCACAGCCGGGCTGCCGACTCCATCATAATGAAATTCGAGAGTACCGCTTGTCCTGCCGGGTGAATTTGCTGTAAATCTCAAATCCATTAATGCTTCCTGCCCGGGCTGAAGTATGAAATTCCCACCACCACTAAGTGTCGAAAAATCAACAGCATTCGGGTAATTATGTTTAGTTTCTGTAATCATTATTGGATTTGTGCCAATATTTTTAATTGTAGCCGCTTGTATTGTGTCCTTAAATTGCCCTAAATCGACAATTCCAAAATCAATTATTTCAGCAATCGTTTCAAGCCTTGGCTCAACGCCTTCACCAATAATGTTTTGTACAATTGTCTCGGCTTGAGTTACAATTACGATTTCAGCTGAATGGAGACCGACTCTGTTTGGAACAAATCTGAACTCCCCAAAATAGCTATCATTTGGCTCAATTGTATATTGAGGAAATCCCGCTACGAGCGAAAAAGCCGAAGCATCTGCTCCTTGGATATAGATGGAATCCACTCTGAATTTCCAAGTGCCGACATTACTCACAAATTCGTTCACAACAGAATCTTTAGCAGTTCCGACTAATACTTTGAGCATATCAATATCTCTCGATGCTGCAATTGGCTCAACTATGGAAAAAACTGCATCAGAAACATCAGATTGCAATATAGTTCCATTACTCGCAAGTTTTATCACCCAAACGTCAGACCAGCCCTTATATTCTTTAATATCACCGTCTTTTGAATGTGTACTTCCTGCTATGATATATCTACCATCATTAGTTTCAGTTATGGATGCTGCACGATCACTTGAGCTTCCACCCCATGTCTTTTGCCATTCAATACTCCCGTCATTAATTAATTTTAATACCCATATATCTTCCCCACCTTTATTCTCAGTTAAATTACCGTCAACTGAGTTAGTAAATCCTGCTACTATGAAGCCCCCATCAATCGTCTCTTGAATAACCGTTGCCATATCGCTTTTTCTGCCACCATAAGTCTTTTGCCATTCAATACTTCCATCAATACTAAGTTTCAATACCCATATGTCCGAAGAACCCTTGTTCTCTTTTACATCACCGTCTGCGGAGTAAGTATATGCTGCAACTATAAAACCCCCTTCTCTTGACATTTGGATGGAATAAGTCCTTTCAATTCCACTACCTCCAAAAGTCTTTTGCCATTCAATCTCACCATCATTACTTAATTTTAAAACCCACAAGTCACTTTGACCCTTATTCACTAAAATATCGCCATCTTTGGATTCTGTTTCACCTGCAACTATATAACCACCATCACTAGTCTCCTGGATGGAATATGCCATCTCGTTTAGACTTCCCCCATATGTTTTTTGCCATTCGATATTTCCTTCAATATTTAATTTTAAAACCCACGCATCTGTTCCTCCTTTGTTCTCAGTAACATCTCCGTCAATAGATTCAGTAACACCTGCAACAATAAACCCACCATCATTAGTCTCCCGGATAGAATATACCCTCTCGCTTAAACTTCCCCCATACGTTTTTTGCCATTCGATATTTCCTTCAATATTTAATTTTAAAACCCACGCATCTGTTTCACCTTTGTTCTCAGTAATATCGGTGTTATTTGAATTCGTAGAACCTGCGACTATATAACCACCGTCTCTTGTTTCTTGAATAGAATTCGCTGTTTCAAAATAGCTACCACCATATGTTTTTTGCCATTCAATATTTCCATCAAACCGTATTTTTAATACCCAAACGTCTGCTTCACCATTGTTCTCAGATATATCGCCGTCATTTGATTGAGTCCACCCAGCTAAAACAAATCCACCATCACTCGTCTCTTGAATTTTTATTGCAATATCATTTTCACTTCCCCCGTATGTTCTTTGCCATTCAATTTTGGGAGTGGAGTTATTAGGATTTGCATCCCTTTGACTAACTCTTATCAAGCATTGACTACTTACAGGTCGGGGAATATTCGTCCAATTGTGACTCAATCCGCTTGCATTATTAGTAATTGTTTGCCAATTTTGTCCATTATCTGTACTGTATTCTAAAAGAACTTTGTCTGAAGGAGGAATACCCTCCCAAGTGATTATAGTATCACTCCCAACAATAAAGGCTTCGCTACCGTTAGGGTTTGTCAGTTTCAAAGTTTGAATTTTTGATTTTTTACCTCTATAACCACCACTTACATAATATGCTGTAGGACACACATCATTTTCAATCTCAAACCTACAGTAGTTATAACCACTGTCTGCAGGCAAATAACTAACAGTTAATTCTATACTCTGTCCTGAATTCAATACAAAATTGATAGGTTTAATAGTAAATGCTGCGTTGTTTCCTATAATATTTGTAACATTAAAATCAGCATTTCTTGCAGTTACTATTACTTTTTCTTCTACTAGAAAACTTATTTTAGGATTTAGAAACTTTACAAATGTCGGACTAAATTCTAATTTTCCAACAGCTGTATCAGGAATTTGGTAGCTCGCTGTAGCTTTTAATCCTAAATTCTTAAGTTGTAATTCTACAATTGTAACTTCTGGTATGCAAGATATTCCACTTTCCCATTCTATTTCACAAGGGGCTCCGCTTTGTGCTGCAAGTTGTAATTTCCTGGCAATTTCTTTTGCATCAACTGCTACGGTAACATTTTTATATAAAATACCATCTGTAAAATCAGCTAATTCTTGAAGGGATTTTTTTATACCATTTGAATTAGCTGCAAACCTTGTATTTGTAACTGCAAAAAAAGTAATATTATATTTGGAACATGTATCTTTACATTGCTGTAGCTCTTGTTGTGTGAGGGTATGCCACAGAGCATCAGTATATAATACTGCTACACGCTTATTTTTCCCGGTTTTCGCAACATTCAATAAACCCGTTTGTTCATTTAATAAATGTTCAACAAAATCCTTCCAATTACTGGCTTTTATTGGATCGATAGAAGATAAAATTTGGGATTTATTTGTTGAAAAATCGTGAATAATTTTTCCTTTATCATTACAAGTTAGTAAAGCAAATTCTGAGGGTGGCATTGCAATAGTATAACATAATTCTTTAGCAAATGTTTTCCCCAGTTCTATAGGAATGTCACTATCAGGGCTTGCTGCCATGGATACGGCATTATCTATACTCATAGCAATGGAAACCGTCTGTGGTAACTTTGATGTGGGACAACTAACAAAAGATACAGTCCTGTTTACACCATTTTCCAATAATTCAAAATCGGAAGCGGCAAGATTTAAAATCAATTTCCCTTCCGCATCAAAAGCATAGAACTTTGCACGGATTGTCGGAAAATTGGACGCATCCACATCAAAAATAGTTAGAGACTGCGAAAGCAATATCCCGGGGATGAAAAAGATTATGAGTAGTAAATATTTTTTCATTATTCTGACTCAAAAAAAATGCAAATTACAAAAAAAATTTGATTGAACAAAATAAACATAGAGAAATTTGACTTCCGAAGTCTTTAGGGTTACGGAATATTAGACTTCGGAAGTCTTAATACACAATATTTGTAAAATAAATTTGGAATAATCCTTAGCTTTTCTTAATTTAAACTTTATGTTTGGTGCAATTTATAATTTAATTTGATGGAACTAAGTTCTCGAGTATTCTTATGTTGCTAATGGAGTTATTTTTAAACTTTTAAGGGTAAATACAATGAGAGATGTGATGTTGATAGTGCATTTTATTGGCTTGGCTATGGGTATCGGGACAAGCTTTGCTTTTATGTTTCTGGGTATCGCAAGTGCCAAAATGGAAAAAAGCGAAGCTCTGAAATTCAGTATTAATTCGCTCGCTTTGAGCAGGATGGGACACATCGGCTTGGCGCTTTTGATTGTTTCCGGCGGCTATCTGATGACGCCATATTGGAGCGTGCTATCTACAATGCCCTTGCTGATGGCGAAATTAGGCTTTGTGCTTGTTTTAATCCTGCTAATCGTTATCTTATCGATGTATGCGAAAAAAGCCAAAAAAGGCGACGCCGAAACGTACTTGAATAAAATCGAACCACTTGGTAAGATTAGTTTATTAGTCGGCTTGACAATCATTGTTTTAGCTGTTTACGTATTTCATTAATTCGATTTTAATTTGCTGTTTGAATTTTTTTACTTAATTTACATCTTTATTGATTGCGTTGAATCAATATTTATTTTGTCATTTATTAAGGGTTTGATTATGTTGAGCAAAATTGCTACTCTTTTGATTTTCGTATTTGCATTCGTGAATTATACTTTCGCTACAGATATTAAGCAAATCAGCGAGGGCGAAAATCCGCGTTATTTAATAAAAGTCAAGCATGGCTTTACAAATTTGGGTGAAATCGAATTTGAATCTTTCCCGGAACTCGCCCCCAAACATAGTCACAATTTAGATAGCTTGGTTTCGATTAAATTTTATGACGGGACCGCTTTTCATAGGGTAATTCCAAATTTTATGATTCAAGGTGGCGACCCGAACTCAAAAAATAAATCTAAAGAAACTTGGGGAACGGGAGACCCTTCGCAAACTAAGGTTCCTGCTGAATTCAGCACAACGCAAAAGCATCTCAGAGGTACTCTGTCGGCTGCAAGGACGAACGACCCGAATAGTGCCACTTCTCAATTTTTCATTTGTGTAGTCCCAACTCCTTGGTTAGATGGGCAGTACTCGATTTACGGGCAAGTTTTAAGCGGAATGGATGTCGTGGATATGATTGTTAATGTGCCACGCGATGCTAAGGACAATCCTAAAGAAAAAGTTGAAATGACCATCGAACGATTGGCATCTTCCAATGTAACCGAAAATTTATATAATTCCGGCAATATCAAAATCTATCCAAATCCGACTTCGACTTCAATCGGTTTCCAATTGGAAAATTCAAATATTTTCGTAAAATCTGCGGTTATTTCCGACATTTCGGGTAAGCAATATTTTACGCAAGAATATGCTAATCCGACAATCATTTCCGAGCTTTCAATTCCGGTTGCAGATTTTTACAGCGGAGTTTATATCGTTACGCTGACTGATGGAAATGGTGCAGAATTTAAGCTGAGATTTGTGATTAATTAAGCATTAATAGCTAAAAGCAACTATACATTCACTCGTTTCATACAGAATCGCGTAAAATTCCTTATATTTGCCGTGTTAAAAATTATAATGGCAAATATGAGATATCAGTTTAAAATTCCGATCATCTTACTTATGATTTTCTTTGCGAGAAATGCATATTCGCAATGCGGTTGCAGTTCCGCAGGTTCAATGGGAGGGGCTACTCCTTTCAATTTAACCGATAACCGAGGCGTGTTGCAAAGTAAGAATCTTGAAATCAGCACATTCTATCGCTATTCCTATGCATCGCAATTTTACTACCAAGATAGTAAGATTGGGTTTGGCGACGAGGAAATCGTCAATTTTCATCTGCTAAATTTGTACTCGGCTTATGGTTTGACTCAGAATCTAACTTTAGAAGCCGATGCCGGGCATTTTTATTACACAACAAGAAATTTGTGCGATACCGTTTCGGGGAATAATTTCTCCAATCTCAATATTTCTGCAAAGTTGAATTTACTGAACCAAACGGAGCATTCAATCAACTTTACATTGGGTGTAGGAGGCAAAGTCCCACTGACAACAGATAAAATCGAATCAATCGGTTATAATATGCCCGTTACGGCAGGATATGGAGTTTTGCTCCAAATGTTTGTCGGCAAAAGCGTCCTATCAGGCGATTTGAGCATTATGAATTACTCTCGCTACGAAATTAACAGCTTAGATGCACAAGATTACGAGTTTGGAAATTCATTGACAAATTCAATTTACGTCAGTTTGCCGGTTACCAAGGATTTTATTTCTCATGTCGAACTTCGTAATTCATTCAGAAATTCGGATAACATCAATGATTCAACCTTGAACAATACGGGTTCTTATATGTTTATTGTATCTCCACAAATTAGTTACCACCACAAATCTTGGGCTTTTCGATTAGGAGGCGAAATTCCGATTTATAAGTACGTGAATGGCACTCAACTCACAAATAGCTTTACTTTGCATGCTAACATCTCAAAAACTTTTGATTTCACTCCGCGAGATGAAATTTACGAAGAATACCTCAAGTACAAGGACGATTTCGAGAGCTACGACGATTTCAAGAAGCAATTTGGGCTTTGAGACCGATTTCTCAATCCGCAAATGAGCCTTTTTTCGTAATTTTGTAATGATTATTAATGATGAAAATTAAAAAATGATAAAAATTGAAGATTGGGGATTGATTGGATACATGGAAGCTTGGGAGCGTCAAAAGCAACTCGTAGCCAAGATTCAATCGGGTGAAGAAAGCAGTACATTTGTCGTTTGCGAGCACCCGACTGTGATTACAGCCGGTAGGGCAACCAAAGAGGGCAATATTAATGTGTCTGTAGATTTTCTCAAAAGCTTAGGTGTGGACGTTATTCAAAACGACCGTGGGGGAGACGTTACTTTGCATAATCCCGGACAATTAGTTGGCTATCCGATATTCGACCTGAAGCAATACAAGCAAGATTTGCACTGGTTCTTGCGTGAAATCGAAGATTGTATCATCCAAACAATTGCTTCCTATGGCATAGTCGGCGATAGGGTAGAAGGGCTTACAGGTGTGTGGCTCGAATCAAAACGTAAGATATGTGCGATTGGTATGCACTGCTCGCGCTGGGTCACCTCTCACGGCTTTGCTTTGAATGTCAAAAACAACCTGAACGAATTTTTCTACATCATTCCTTGCGGAATAACTGACAAAGAAGTCACCTCGATTTCTAAGGAAATTGGCACGGAAGTTGACTTTGATGAAGTGAAAAATAAATGTATTGAGATTTTTAAGAGCAAATTTTAAGTTTTTTTTGATTTATTTGAAAAAATAATTGTGATTGTGAGAAAAATTTCTTATTTTTGAATCCGCTTATAAATGAATGAGCGTGCAAGCGAAAGTAGCTCAGTTGGTAGAGCACAACCTTGCCAAGGTTGGGGTCGCGAGTTCGAGTCTCGTCTTTCGCTCGACAACGCAAGTTGTCACTTCCTCTTTATGCTGCATGCCTTGCTGTCAGTTCCCCCCGATAGTAAGGCATTTTTTTTTGCAAAAAAAAGCACCTGCAATTGTTGCAGATGCCTGTTTCAGCCTACATCAAACACTTTTAATTTCCGTCAAAATTCGCTTTGCGTTTTTCGATAAAAGCAAGCGTTCCTTCTTTAAAATCACTCGTACCGCAAGTTCTGCCAAATAAACGAGACTCATAATCTAAGCCTTCTTTTGGCGAGAGCCTTTCCGATGCATTGATTGCATCTACTGCCGCAGATAAAGCCAATGTACCTTTGGTGAGCATTTTATTGACCAATTCAATAGTTTTGGGGAGTAATTCGCCAACTTCAAAAACTTTGTTCACCAAGCCAATTCTATATGCTTCATCTGCACCAATCAAATCACCTGTCAAAATTAGCTCGATAGCGCGTGCTTTGCCTACTATTTTGGGTAAACGCTGTGTGCCACCATATCCGGGAATAATGCCAAGATTAACTTCAGGCTGCCCGAACTTCGCATTATTGCTTGCATAGCGAATATGGCAAGCAAGAGTGAGTTCACATCCGCCGCCAAGTGCAAAACCATTGACAGCAGCAATCACGGGAATGCTCAGATTTTCGAGTCGCGCCATAACACCCGAACCAAATTCGGAGAACAATTTCCCTGTTCGCGTATCACATTCGTGAAGCTCGGTGATGTCGGCTCCTGCTGCAAAGGCTTTTTCGCCCGAACCCGTCAGTATGAGAGCTTTGATGCCCGCATCTTTTTCGACTTCTGTGATGATTTGGTCTAATTCCGTGAAGAGTTGATTGTTGAGTGCGTTTAGTTTGTCCGGACGGTTTAGAGTGATAATTGCAAAATTCTCTTGTTTTTCAAAGATTATTGTACTGAATTCCATTTTTTATCCCTTAAATTTGAAATATGATTTTTACCAATAACGAACTTAAAAGATAATTATTCGCAACAACATGAGATTCATATTTTTACTATATCTTAGCTTTTTGATGCTTTTTACTTCTACAGAGCTTTATGCCCAAGTACCCTTAGCTTACAAGCATAATATCGAAACGGAAATTTCACTTGCAGACGGATTGAGCTACAAAAAAATAATGATGGGAAATCAAAAGACAAAATTTGCCGTGCATGTACTTGAAGTGAATTTGCTAAACCATTTGCTTGTCCCGACAGTTTTAAAAGCCGGAAGCCATACTTTAGAACTTGCCAAATTGCACGATATTATCACTCATTCAGATTCAATCAATGAAGGAAAAATCCTTGGAGCTATCAATGGCAGCTTTTGGAAGGCTTATACAAATAACCCGATAGGAGCCTGTTTCATTGATGGTGAAATCGTCGAATTGAATCCATATAAGGAGTGGTCAGGAATTTATTTCGATTCAGTGGGCAAACCTTTCATAGATAATTACAAAATCACAGGAAAAATCGAACTCAAAAACGGAAACGAAATCATTCTCAATCGGGTAAACCGCAGACGCGACTCGCTCGAGATTGTGCTCTATAACAAGTATGGCGGAACCGAAGTGCCACACGTGCAAATGCAAAAGCTTGAGGATGAAATTGCTACACGTATGGCGGTGGCTATGAATGAAATGTTCGAAATTGATTCGACAGAATTCGATATAGACCCTGAAATGCTCAGACAGGAGTTAGTCACCGAAAAGCGTGGAAATTCTTTGGAAAACTCACTTATCAAATGCAAGTTGAAGTACCTTGACCATCCTGCAATCAATAAATCAATTAAATGCGTTGTGATGGCGATTGATACCGGATTGATGGCAATTGATACAATGTCGGCAGTTTTGTCCTACGGCATAAATGTTCCCTACGATATGTTTCCAATGCTGGGCGATACCTTGACCTTATCCTATAAAACTGATGTTCAGACGAAAGTTCAATTCCGAAATGGTCTTAGTGCCACACCAAGGCTTGTAAGAGATGGCAAAGCTCAACACGAAGCCCTGAAAGAGGGTTCAAAAGGGAAAAGATTCATCAATCGTGCCTTATCGCGAACTGCAGTCGGATATAGCAAAGATAAAACTAAACTGTACTTAGTTACTGTGCAAACGACTTCGAGAAGCAATTTCGTAAAGGGAGCAAATCTGAAAGATATGGCGATGATAATGAAATCGCTTGGATGCTATGATGCTATGAATCTTGATGGGGGAGGCTCGTCTGTGATGGTGATAGACGGCAAAAATGTTATGAGTACACTGAGACCCGACGCATCACGCAGAATTTCTGTTGGATTGGGTGTAAGGCTGCTCCCGTAAATTGAATTTTTGAATATTGATTTTTTTTTTGTGGCAATTCGTAGAAATTTCTTAGTTTTGTCTATATTTTTGAATGTAGTATGAAATTTTTACATATGTTGGCTGAAATTTGTTATATGTGGCGAATATAACATAACATCTCGTGAAACTTGTTTTGCGGAGTGGAATAGCCACGAATCACTTAAAAAAACTTAGAAGGATAAGATTTGTATGGTAAGAAAGAAGAACTCAGCGTTCATAAATTTCATAGATAATGATATTTTTAAAATCATTGTTATTTACATTGTGCTGATTATTTTGGCAGTCTGTCAAGTTATTGATGTTTATTCCGAAATTACCAGACCTCTGTCGGGTCCGATTTTGATTTTCCTATCCATTTTGGCTTTTTGGGAAATTTTGAGAAAATATAAATTACCACAACCCAACAAAGCAGGCATCATTGACCAACCAAACCTCCGCAACAACTTCATCATTTATTTTATAATCGTCGTCGTTGTGGCGTGGTCATTACAACTTTTGGGAGTGCGGACGAAAACAATATTCGGTTCGTACAACTATAACGATATTTTGCAACCAACACTTTACAATGTTCCGATTGCACTTGGTTTTGTATGGTTTTTAGCACTTGTATCATCTTATGCCATACTCCAAAAAACATCAAGAATCAATCTCAACGGCATTCCTACACTAATCAAGTCCATCATAATTGGGTTTACGATGATGTTTTTCGACTTCCTGATGGAACCCGCTGCAATTAGAATTTACTATTGGTCATGGGTCAATGATATAGTACCATTGCAGAACTACTTCGTGTGGTTCTTAGTAGGCGCCTTGTTCGCTTTTTTGGGCTTCAAGATGCGAGTACTTAAAATCGTTTTCCCAAACATCATCTACCATATTTTCTTAGCATTGCTCGTTTACTTCCTCATAATCCAGTTTGGGTGAGAGAAAAGCATCGCCGAGAAATTAGTAAGAAATCCCCTTAATTCCTCTTTGGCAAAGGTGGAAATCGTGCTTGCGAGCAGGGGGATTTGTATTTTCTTTACATTTATCAAGACTTTTTTATTATCTACCCATTTCACAAACGTCAAAATACGACATATAAAAATGTAGTTTTGCTATTGTAATTGTACCATTTTTATTTTGGAGTATGGCATTATGGAAACGAAACACAAAGTATTCAACCTGATTATTTTGGATGAAAGCGGCAGTATGGACTCTATCAAACACTCTACTATCAGCGGATTCAACGAGATTATTCAAACGATTCAGGAAGTCGAAAAGCAATTTACAGAGCAAGAGCATTTTGTTTCATTTGTTACTTTCAACGGTGTCGGTATCAAGACTCTTCTGTTCAACCAACCCGTTGCAACAATTCAGCCGATTGACGAACGGAAATATCAGCCCAATTCATCGACTCCGCTTTACGATGCTATGGGATACAGCATCAACAAACTCAGAGTTACTTTGCTCGACATGACTGATTACAACGTCTTGGTCACGATTTTGACCGATGGCGAAGAAAATTCATCTCGGGAGTACAACAGCCGAAATATCAAAAACATGGTTGAAGAACTCAAAACTAAGAATTGGACTTTTACTTACATTGGTGCCAATCATGATGTCAATAGGTCTGCTTTTTCAATTTCAATTGATAACACTCTGATTTTCAATTCAAGTGCGGCGGATGTAAAGAGAATGTTTGACCGCGAGAAATCTTCGCGAATGTCTTTCAGCCGGAAGATTAGACTGAAAGAAGATTTGCAGAAGAATTTCTATGATGAAGAGCCGCCTGAAAACCCTTCTTCAGTATGAAGGAATTTTGTGGTGATGTTGGGGTTTTGGTTCAATTTATGACTAAGTTGATAATTTATTTCATATTTTCGCATAAATTCTTTATTTTAGAATCTGAATTTTTGTAAATTGTGATTGAATTTTGAAAAAGAACTCTGAGATTTGGAGAAAAGTATGAATGTAAGAACTCAAGCGGAAATAGACAAGATAACGGCTATTCGTCAAGATAAAATTTATAAGCGTCTGATGGACGGTGATACAAACATCACGTTCGATGATGCGCTCGATAATGATATGATTTTGAATATGGGACCCCAACATCCCGCTACTCATGGTGTATTGCGTGTTTTGCTTCGCCTCGAAGGTGAAACAATTTTGCGCTGTGTGCCCGAGTTAGGTTATTTGCATCGCGGTTACGAAAAATTAGCCGAGAACGTGACTTATCACGAATTTATACCGCATACCGACCGATTAGACTATCTTTCGCCAATGTCCAACAACACTGCGATTGCCCTCGCTATCGAGAACTCGCTTGGTATAGAAGCATCGCCTCGTGCACAATGGATTCGTGTTTTGGTTTCGGAAATGGCTCGAATCTCATCACACTTGATGGCGATGGGTGCTACTTGTATGGACGTTGGAGCTTTGACTGTGCTGATTTGGACTTTCACTGAGCGCGAAAAATTGTACGATATTTTCGAGTTAATTTGCGGAGCAAGATTTACAACAAGCTATACTCGCATTGGTGGCGTCGCAAATGATATTGATGATGCTACGATTGCAAAACTTCGTGAATGGGTGGCACAATTCCCCGCTCAATTAGAAAAATCGGAAAAACTTGTGCATCGTAATTCGATTTTTATTAACAGAGTTGCAGGTATTGGTGTAATAAGTCCCGAATTAGCTGTCCAATATGGTCTGACCGGACCATGTTTGCGTGGTTCCGGAATTCCAAGAGACATTCGTCGTGATATGCCGTATTTGGTTTATGACAAACTCGATTTCGACGTCATAACTTATCCCGAAGGTGATTGCTGGTCTCGATATATGGTCAGAGTTGATGAGATGAGGGAAAGTATCAAGATTATTACTCAAGTGCTCGACCAAATGCCCAAAGGTCCGGTTCTTGCTAATGAACCTAAGAAGGTATTACCACGTAAAAATGAAATTTATACCAAAATGGAAGAGCTTATTCACGATTTTATGTTGATTAATTTTGGTGCTGCACCTGAGCCGGGAGAGACATACACTGCTATCGAAGCCCCGAAAGGTGAGCTCGGTTTCTTTATTGTTTCTGACGGTACCGGACACCCATGGAAGATGAAAATTCGTTCGCCGTCGGCATCCAATTTGCAAGCTTTGCCTCATTTTGTCGAAGGCTCGATGCTGTCGGATGTGGTTGCTTGTATTGGTTCGATTGACCCGGTTATGGGAGAAGCTGATAAGTAGGATTTGCTTTACAATTCTAAAAAAAATTGGTTGATACTTTATGAGGTATCAACCAATTTCGTTTATAGACTGTCTGCGTTTTTTACGTAGATTCTTAAAGTGAGAAGGGGATAAGCCTGTAACTTTTTTGAACTGAGTCGAAAGATGTTGAACGCTGCTATAGTTCAGTTTCCAAGCGATTTCGCTTATATTTAGCTCATCGTAAACAAGCAGTTCTTTAACACGTTCAATCTTATGCTTGATTACAAATTGTTGTATCGTAACTCCTGTTACTTCAGAAAAGAGATTTGAAAGATAAGTGTAATCCAAATGAAGTTTCTCGCTCAAAACTTCCGAGAAGTGTACCGGTTCCATATCTTCTGTATAGTGAACCATCTCAATTATTACATTTTTTATTTTTTCAATAATTTGACTTTTCCTATTGTTCATAAGTTCCAGTCCGGAACGTCTCAAGTTAATGTCGAGCTTTTCCTTATCCGCATCGCTCACGTCTTCACTGACCTCGACTTCGCCAATTGTGAGATTTTTATATTGAATGCCTAAATTTTCCAATTCGGATGCCACTACCATCTTACATCTAATACACACCATATATTTTATATATAATTTCATATAGAATCTAATTCTTTAATTCAAAAGTTTGTGTTGTCGTAATAAAATCGTAAAAAATGTCATTGTGTTTCTCCCTATATCTTGTTTATCGAGATTATAAAGTCAGTCGTTTATTATTCTAAGTTATTTTAAATCAATTCATTATTAAAAAAAGCCCAGAGTTTGTCAAAGTTAGAATTTAAATTAGCTACAAATTTATTCATACAAAGAACAAACTCTGGAATTAAATAAAATCGCAAAACATAGATTAGAATTCAATTTAAATGTATCCTAATTTTTGTTTGTATCAAGACTAAAAGTAGTAACGAAATCCAAGGGCACCCTCAAAATTAGTTCGAATTGGCGAAGGAATACCTAACATTAGACCGACTTCCACAAAGAATTCGAGTGGAGCAGTTCTTGGCACAATATTGATACCAACAAGCCCACGGACACCGAATCCTAATTCGTCATTCTCTTTATACCAAGTTTTGCCTTTGTTGCTGTACCACCAGCCGCCACTTTCGCCAATACCAATAGCCACACCCGGACCTGCATACATATTGACTACTTTTGAATTAAAAGCATTGAAATGCCATAAATAATCAACACCAATTCTGATATTTCCTAAATAGGAACTGCCAAGACTCAAAGCAAAAGCTCTGTCATTGTATGACCAAATTTTCGCTGTCAAACCGGAAGGTTCGCCTGCCATCAATCCCAATCCGAAATCTCTGCCTTGAGGGGCGAACGATTTGGATGTCTGAACTGACACTATAAGGAAAAGAGCAATCAAAAGTCCTGTAATAAAAATCTTCATCTTAATTCTCCTTGGGATATGTAAAATAATCCCAAATATATGTTGTAAAATTTAATCAATACGCCGCCAATCACATTTAAATAAGACAGAGTGACGACTCCAAATGCTTCACTTATTGAAACCTGTAACCAACAGTAAATTGCACCCAAGAATTTCTATATCGTGGGGTATGCGAATTGCCGTCCCCATGATTTTGGTGTAAATCCCAACCTAATCTTGTTCCAAAAACAAGTTGGTCCAAGTTAACATCTAATCCAATTAAGAATGATAGAGTGTTGTTTCTGATATTGTCATTTTCAAATTCCTGCTCCTGTTCTACTGTAGTCAAAGCATTCTCGAACACATCAGTTTGTTTGACTAAATATGAATACTGCGGTCCGGCTACAATTGTAATTTCTTTAATCGGTCTCAAAGTTGCCAACAATGGTATGGCAATATGATTTGTAGTTCGGGTGAGGCGATAATCGCCACCGAGAATCTTACCACTACCTTCGAAACCTTTTTGAGAAAAGAGCAATCCGGGTTGAAATCCTACATACTCCCAAATCGGAATCGAAACGAAACCGCCAAATACCAAACCAAATGTTGAATTGGCTACAAAATCCTCGCCTTCGGAATCCCAGACATTCGAGTAATTTAACCCTATTTTCAAACCAACGTGCAGAATTTCCCGATGTCCTTCTGTATCATTTTGAGCCAGACTAATAAATGTTGTGGCAAAACTTGCCATAATCAATATCATAATAAATTTTTTCATGTTTCCTCCTTAAAACCATTATCGAAAATTTTAAATACTTTTTTTAATTTTACTAAAGAGAACCGTGATTGTCTTTAGCATATAAATACTTTTAATACATCAAACCGTTCATTTTGTAAGATATTCTATACAACTCTGCGACCTTGAATAAGTCTTACTAATATTATAACTACGGCTATCACTAAAAGTACATGAATGAATCCGCTCATTGTATATGAACTTAACATTCCGAGAAGCCAAAGGATTATCATCACTACTGCGATTATATACAACATAAATACTCCTATAATTTTGTTTTAAATATGCAATTATATTATTTTTAGATTCAAATAGCGATAGTTGAGAAGGTTTATAAAGAACCCAAAAAATAATTTTTCTTCACTATCAAAAGAGTCCTTTACTTCCTTCAAAACTAAAATCAAGACTGCGTCAAACTATCATATAACACTGTTATAATTCTGTTATCTAACTCATCTGCCTTCGATGATTTCGACAAATACATTTCTGTTATACATTCTACCTTCGGGGTATTTGTTATCGAATGAATATTGTGTTTTACGTTCACCCATGCCCATACTTGTGACATTTCTTGTTGTTTTATTGTCTTTTCTGAGCTGGTCATCAATAATTGATTTCGTTTCCTCAGCTCTTTCTTTCGATAGCTTCATATTACCTTCCGGTGTACCAATAATATCAGTATGACCATGTACGATAACCCTATCTGTGTTTCCAATACCTTTGACAATATCGTTTCTGATGGTGGTCTCATAAGTTCTAACCGCATCTGCTTGGTTATAGTCAAATATCATCAGGTATCTTGAAGCATTTTCCAATTCGGTATCTTTAGTTAGATTGAAGCTAACATTTTCAGTAGTGATTTTTCCGGTTCTATCGGTAATGGAAACTTTAGCATTATATTTTCCATTTTCAAGAAATCTCATAAGTTCAGCCGGATTAATTCTGGCACTGCTATATGAGTATGGACCGAAATACATTGTTCTGCCTTCGCCGGTGATAGTAATATCCCAGCTCCTGAATGGAACTGAATTGTCAATCGAAAATAGCATATCATTGTCAATCGAAGTTTCATCTCTAATAGTATAAACCAATGGTTTGTACATGTCCGAGTTGCTGAAAACAAACTTGACTCTTCTATTTTCGTCATTAATCAATTCTGCTGATTTTACTTCAGTCTCATCACTTCCCGATGGAGCATACGGAGGGTCTGTAATTACGGATATTCTATCTGCATTAATACCGAAATTAGTTACCAAATAGTTCTTGACTTTGGTAGCATGTACTTCAGCATTTTTTTCATCGGGGTCCGAACCACGTAAAGTCAATTGAACACTTGGATTCTTTCTCATCCTGTCACCATATACATTCATTACATTGTAGTATGCTATCATCAACTGGTTCACGTTTGTTTCTTTAACAGTCAAATCACCTTTTTCAAAATTAGATAAGTCTGACTCGTTGAAATTTTGAGCTTCAGAAAATGTCAATGTTTTATACCTTCTTGGAAAATCTAAACTACCTTTGTCAAAAAACACATAAGGATGTATTGGGAAATAACCTTTTACATTCTTAGTAACTATAGTATTATCAGTAGGCATTGCAATTGCTACTTTATTAGTAAATGTTGGAGTTGGTGATTTTGAAATTTGAGTCATACCTTCTATCGGGTCTCTGTGTTCGATAGAAAACCTAACTCCAATCCTGTAAGCCACAGTTGACCATACATCAGCTATCGAATTTTGGTCCGGTTCATCAATGCTTTCACGTTGATTTACTAACCATGATGTTTCAAAGAATGGCGATAAATACAAGGATGAATTTTGGTCTAAATCTGAAATCCTAATATCATATGCCACACCACCTTGGAGTCCATAAGTTAACTTGACAACATCAGGTACATCTCTTTCCGCTTCTTCAGCAGCAGCATCCTTATCAAATTTAAAGACGTAAGTACTACTTAAGTTATATGCTAAGAAAGGACCTATATAGAAGTTCAAATTTGGAATAAGATTTTGGTCAGCCCTGAACAATGGTTCAAAAGTCAGGTAGCTCATTTTAGTGTCAAATGAAGGAATTGGCGTTCTCGTGTCATCAATTACTAATGCATCTCTGACATCATATGAGACACGGAATTGGAATCCCCACCAGCTTTCGGAAAGATATTCCCCAAATAAGCCTAAGTAAATACCATTACCTGTACCATCTACATAGTCAATTTCATCCCTTTCTGATTGGAAATTCGGGTCAAGACCGTGAAGATACTGCCATCCAAGCCCGGCTGAGTTAAATTGGTAACCAAGGTTCAATCCGTATCGCCATGCTTGTTGGCGAAATTTCATTTCTTGCGCATCTGTCGTTGATATAAACATCATTGCGATGACAAATGTGAATATGAAACTAAATACGATTTTGTTTTTAAAACTTTTCATTGTAAAATCCTTTATTATGTTTTCTTATTTTATAATAAGAATAATTTTTTGTTTAACAGCAATAATATATCGCTATTATGATATTGAATAACTAAATGCTTACATACACTAAATTTGGTATGTTTTTCTGTGACAGTAAGGTTTATTCATAGCCGCTTTTTATAACTGTCAGTATCATTTTGAAACGTTCATTAGCTACAATTTTATTCGAAATATGAGCAGGTATGATTATAGATTGTCCTGTTTCAAGAAAAGATGATTTACCATTAATTACGATTTCAGCCCTGCCATCAATAATATGTGCAAATGAATCAAATGCAGATATTCTCTCGACCAATCCTTCACCTACATCAAGTGACAATACGCTTACATTTCCTGTCGTTTTTTTTATGATTGTCTTTATCACAACAGAATTCAATTCATACTCAATTATTTCAACCAAAATCAAAGCTTCTGCTTTATTGATTTCTGCGTTTTTCATTTTACTTCTTGTCCTTCATGTAACATTGTTAATAATTGATACTGAAATCAACTACAATTGCTATTTCTTTTGTTCAGTTGTAAAGAAATTAGATATTGAATTTCCAAGATCATCCATGTTACGTGAGAATTTAGTCTTGAAGTTTTCCCAATTTTCTTTGCCTTTTTCATTATATGTTTTCAAATTCTCCTTCAACAAGTAATTTTTTTGTTCCAAATCAATAATCATTTTGTCGTAGTTGTTTCTAGTAGTCTTATTTGTTTTTGCAATTTGTAATTTTAGTTCAGCGATATCTTTCTCATGTTGGAGAATCCTCAATTCAGATTGCTGCTTAAAGCTCTTGTAATCATCAATTGAATCCTTAATAGCCTGAGTTAGTTCTGTTCTTGCTTCGACTACATCATATTTTGATGTTTGAAGTTCCATACGTGCATCATCAACTTTTTCACTTTCTGACTGACAGCCAATCAAAAATGTGTAGAAGCTCAAAGCCATTGCAAACACTATAATTTTAAAACTATTCATTGTGATATTCCTTAATAATGTATAAAAATTTTCAATTCAAATTCCTTTAGACAAAATATTCATAAAGCTCTACTTTATGTAAGTAATCGTCTTTGTGTTGTCCGAATCCGGTAATGCAATCCTTCATAGTGCCATGATGCATTATTCGTATGTCTGTCTGTCTGTAAGTACTATCTTGTTTGGTCGGAAGTGTTATAGGTCGTTCGCTCATACAGTTTCAGTTTGAAGAAAAATTTTTTGAATCCCTACCATTTCCTTTTATAATGATATTCGGTATATTTTAATTTCTATATGAAACTTATTTACGATACAAAGATAACTCCAAAGATACAAGACAAAGTTACATAGAAAAACCTAAAATGTATATAATTCACATGTAATATGCTAATGAGTAAAATCTATATTCAATTTGCACAATACTTACATTATAAGATAAGTCTAAAGCTGCAAGTGAAAGTTATATACAAAAATCTAAAATGTATATAATTCACAGGTTTTGAGTATTTAATCGAAGAAGTAGTATGGAAGCGATTGAAAGCGCATATTATGGTGATTTTACATTAAAAACTTATATTTATTTAAAATGAATGTTTAAACGACAGTAGGTTCAAACCCCCCAAAAAAAAAATCGTCCAAATTTTTGGACGATTCGTTTGCGATTTTGTACCCGGAACAGGAGTCGAACCTGCACGAGAGTTCTCTCACTACACCCTGAATGTAGCGCGTCTGCCAATTCCGCCATCCGGGCAACGTCGGAGTTCAAAAGTAAGCAATTTTTCCGCTTCTGCAAAGAAATTTCCTGTTGTTCGTCATAGCATTAATGTTAATTGGAATAAGCATTTTTTGTACTTTTGTATTTTACACTGAAATTGAAATTGAAGGAATTTTATGACATCGCAAGAAATTAGAAAGTCTTTTTTAGATTTTTTTAAAGATAAAGAACATCGTATCGTACAGGGTTCGGCTGTGATTCCCTTTGGCGACCCTACTCTTTTGTTTACAAATGCCGGTATGAACCAGTTCAAAGACGTTTTCTTAGGTACCGGAAGCCGAGAATATACTCGTGCAGCCGACACACAGAAATGTATTCGGGTAAGCGGCAAGCATAATGATTTGGAGGAAGTTGGCGTTGATACCTATCACCATACATTTTTTGAGATGCTTGGTAACTGGAGCTTTGGTGATTACTACAAGCATGAAGCGATTCAGTGGGCTTGGGAACTATTGACCGATGTTTGGAAATTACCAATCGAAAGGTTGCATGCTTCCGTTTTCCGCACTGATGATGAAGCTTTTGAAATTTGGAAAAAATATCTTCCCGAATCTCGAATTCATCGTTTTGACGAGAAAGATAATTTCTGGGAAATGGGGGAGACCGGTCCATGCGGTCCTTGTAGCGAAATCCACTATGACAGAACTCCTGACTTGAGTGGTGCCAATTTAGTAAACGCCGGAGTTCCGGAGGTAATTGAAATTTGGAATCTCGTATTTATTCAATACAACAGGAAGTCAACCGGTGAATTGGAACCCTTAACTGCAAAGCATGTTGATACAGGCATGGGTTTCGAGAGAATATGTTCGGTTATCCAGCAAAAAGAATCCAATTATGACACAGATGTTTTCAGCCCAATTATTAGCGAAATTGCAAAATTATCAGGTAAGATTTATAAACAGGATTTAGATGATAGCGATAGCATTGCGATGAGAGTCATTGCCGACCATTTGCGTACTTTATCGTTTGCGATTGCCGATGGTGCATTGCCCGGTAATGAGGGCAGAGGATATGTTTTGAGACGAATTTTGCGTCGCGGTTCGCGATTTTCACGCAATCTTGGTTTCAAAGAACCTATAATTTATAAATTATTACCTGTTTTGATTGACATTATGGGTGAACAATTCCCCGAATTGAAGCAATACGAAAGTACAATCCATCGAGTCATCAAAGCTGAAGAGGAAAGTTTTCTTCAAACTCTTGAGCGTGGTCTCGAAAAATTTGACGAAATTCTCTCAAAGTTAGATGAATCCGGAAAAATCATTCCGGGCGAAGAAGCATTTTTGCTCTACGATTCATTTGGTTTCCCTTTAGATTTGACTCAACTCATTGCAAGAGAACGCGGCTATTCCGTAGATAATGCCGGATTCGACGAATCTATGAAGCAGCAAAAGGAACGTTCACGTGCTGCTCGTAAAAGCTTTTCGGATGAACTTGTATTGCCTCAGACAGATGCTGTATCGCAATTTGTTGGTTATGAAATGTTGGAATGTGAATCCGAAGTGAAATTTGTAAATGAAAATTTGATTGTATTAGCCCAAACTCCTTTTTATACGGAAAGTGGCGGTCAAATTTCTGATACAGGCGTTTTGTTGATAGGCGGGACTGAATATCAAGTCAATGATATGAAAAAATCCGGTACGGCAATTTTTCATATCTGCGACAGAAATATTGAGGCTAAAGTCGGCGACAAAGTTCTTGCACGTGTTGACTCGAGCCGAAGAATTGATATTATGCGTAACCACTCTGCGACTCACTTAATGCACGAAGCGCTTAGAGTCATTCTGGGCGAACACGTTCAGCAAGCAGGCTCGCTTGTTGCACCCGGGTATTTAAGATTCGACTTTAATCATTTTGAAAAAGTTTCTGCGGAACAAATTCATCAAATCGAACGTATAGTAAATGAGAAAATTTTGGAAATCATAGATATAAATATTGAAGAACTTGATATGGAAGTTGCTTCTCAAAATAGTAAGATAAAAATGTTCTTCGGTGACAAATACGGAGATAGAGTCCGTGTTGTTACTATGGATAGCAAATATTCTATGGAACTGTGTGGTGGGACTCATGTCCGAAATACATCGGAAATCGGACTTTTCAAGATTATATCCGAATCCTCAATTGCAGCTGGTGTTCGCCGTATCGAAGCTATTACCGGACGCGAAGTTGAGAATTATATCAGTTCACTCAATAATAAATTGGAAGAGAGCAAGAAAAAGCAAGATGAATTACTCGACAAAATTAAGGAATTAAATAAAGAAATTAATATAATCAAGTTAAATGATACTGTAAACATGATTATCAATGATTGTAAACCAATTGAAATTAATGAAATAAAATTATTTATTTATAATTTAAATAATGATTATAATAATGATTTGAGAACCATTGCCGAAAAACTTAGAGAAACTTATAATAAAAATTCAATTGCATTTATTTCATCAATTAATGACGGCAAAGTTCAACTTGCGTGTATAGTGAGCGATGATTTAGTATCTAAATATAATGCAGGAAAACTCATCGGGCAAGCAGCCAAAATCGTTGATGGTGGCGGCGGTGGAAAGCCTCATTTAGCAACTGCAGGCGGAAAAGACATCAGCAAATTAGACGAACTATTGCAATCATTTCCCAAAATAGTTGAAGGAAGTAATTAACAAAATGCAAGACAATACAATTAAAAATATTCTGATTTTATTCTTAGCTATAGTAATTTTCTATATACTAAATGAATTAGCATCTATTATATTACCACTTGTATTGGCTTTGTTGGGCGCTATCGTGATGCAGCCCTTTATTGATTTTTTACTCAGAAAAAAAATCCCTAAACTTTTTATTTTGCCTACTGTTTCGATTATATCATTAGCTGTGCTGTTCGGTATTTTTTTAATAGTTTCCGATACTGTAACAAGTATCGTAGAGCAACAAGACTATCTTTTGAGCCGTCTATTGAGTAAACTTGATGGATTATTGACATGGATTAATGCCGTTTTTAAATTGGACCTCGATACCACTCTACTTGTTTCAGAGATTTACAAACGAGCTGGTGATGGTTGGCTTTCAGGGTTTATGGGTGATTTGGCATCGGGTTTAGGTTCATTTTTAGGTTCATTTATGTTTTTTGCTTTGTACTATATTATGCTATTAGCGGGAATGTCAGGTTATAAAGATTATATGAGCTATGTTGGGGCAGATAAATCTGAGCAATTTTTAGCGGAATACGCCAAAATTCAACACTCGATATTTTCTTATGTAGCGATTAAAACTTTAATAAGCATTATAACCGGTTTGTTAGTTTATGGTATATGCGTTTCATTCGGAATAAAATTTGCATTTTTTTGGGGATTTTCAGCATTTATATTGAATTTCATTCCGAATATTGGTTCAATTTTAGGTACTGTTTTCCCAATTTTAATGTCTATTATTCAAATTGATTCCTTGCAAACAATATTATTGCTATCAATTTTGTTAGTAACCGTACAGTTTATGATGGGTAATGTGATTGAACCGATAGTAATGGGTAATCGTATGCGTCTCAATACACTTACCGTACTATTTGGCTTAGTTTTCTGGGGTTATATTTGGGGTATTCCCGGGATGTTGCTATCTGTGCCCTTGATGGTAATACTGAAAATCATACTTGAACGATTTCCGGCATTTAGTTTTATTGGCAGAATTATGGGCTATCCCGAAAAAACGTGATTACTCGCTTTTCAGCCAATCCCTATCGTCTTCGAATGTGACTGAGTTGTCTTCAAAATTCTCGTTTACAAAATTGTAAATATCTTTATAAGCCGAGATTAGTTTTGATTTTTCAAAGTAAGCACTTGAGATATTTATTAATCGCTCATCCTCAGTCATTATGATTAAGTTTTCGCTTTGTTTGCCATCTTCTTGGTAACTCTTTACTAATGCTAAATTATCCCAAGTAGTAGTGAATGTTTTGTTTGATTGAGTGTATTGCAATTTATCATCATACATGCTGATTGTGCGTGATTTTTTGCCGAAATAGTAAAAGAACAAGGCAATCAACAAGCCGATAATTCCACCGGTTAATGCTTCGGTGATTTTCTCTTGGTCTCCCGATGTAACACCGCTTAGTATGTATATGACTGAAATTCCTGTCATCACCCAAGATAGATATTTGAACGATGTTAATTTAACAGTATATTCTGAGATTAGATTACTCATTTCTTGCCCATATTATTTACTATTTCTTTCAAAGCGACGATTGAATCAGCCAATTGACGGTTGCTCAAATAGGGTGCAGGTCCGAATCTCAAATTTTCACCCCTAAAATCTACAAAAATGTTTCTTTGTCTGAGTTCATTTGTTATTCGCGCCGCCCTTTTGGTATAAAAGACTATGAATCCGCCGAATTTTTCAAGTGGAATGTCTCGTTTACGGTCTATTATCTCGCTCGGCATACCGGCTTTATCAAATTCCGAAGCCAAGTACTTCAATTGATGCAATGAAATTTCTCTTAATTTTACCGGTGAATATTGCATATCGCGGAAAAAGTCCAAGACACTCGATGCACGATAGTGACTAATTGGGTCATAAGTTGAGCCTGCGAATTGCCAATGGCTTGGACCGTAATTAACTTGCCCCTGAACTTTAGGAGCTGTAATCATCCCAAATTCGCTGAACCAGCCGGTCAATGCAGGTCTGAATTCAACACCGTCGGGTATCAGCATGAAGCAATTGCCTTCGCCTAATTGGCAGTATTTATAGCCACCGCCCAAAACGAAGCTATTTGGCAAATTTTCTTCTATAATTGAAAATGGAATAGCATTCAAAGTGTGGTAAGTGTCTATCATCAATCTGGCGCCAAATTTTTCGCAGGTGCTATCTAAAAGGCTCAAATTTTCGATAATTTTAGAATTATTATAGAATACTTTTGATATTACAACGGCTGCAGTTTTATCGTCAACCAATTGAGCCATGCGTTCTGATAAGGTATCGTATGGTTCGGAGGCAACATTGACCACTTCGAGAAATTCTTTGTCCAAACGGTCTAATTGGCGTCGCACAGTATAAAATTCTGAGTCGCTTGTGATGACCTTCCTACGATTCTTCAAATCAAGTGCCGAAAGAAATTTTATAAAAAGCTCATGTGTATTGGTAGCAAGGGCGATATTGTGCGCCTTGCCATCTAATAATTCCGCATATCCTTGACGAACTCTATCCGATTTGTGAAAAGCCTTTTCCCACTTATCATCAACTAAAAGAGCCGCGTCTTTCCATGCTTCGCGAATGCCCTCATAAGCAGCATCGGGCCATGCTTGGTGGGAATGTCCGGTTAGCAAAATTCTTTCAGTTACTTTGAAATTACTATAAAATCTACTCAAAGGGTTGACATCTTTTGTCAAAATATTAACATCAATCATTATTGAACTCCGATCTTATTGCCCATAAATCCGGGAAACATGGGTTGAATAGGGTAGATTGTAAATATTTAGCTCCCGGACTTCCACCTGTACCCATTTTTGCTCCGATTGTACGTTCAACCATTTTCACGTGACGATAGCGCCATTCTTGCAAGCCCTCGTCGAGGTCTAACATCAGTTCGCAGAACTGTGCTATGATTGGCGAATTGCGATAAATGTCTATAAGTATTAGTTGAACTTCCGGAGATGTTTCTACTTTTGCGGTGAAATCTCGGTTGAGTATGTTTTGTGGTATATCGTAAGAATTCGTTTGTAAATATCTTAGAAAAAAATCCCAAAGGGTTGGGCTTTTAAAGCTATCTTCTAATCTTTTTCTTTCCTGGGAACCCTGCTCAAAACGATTGAGAACTGCTGATTGTTTGAGCCCAAGAGCGAACTCGAGTTCTCTGAACTGAGAAGATTGAAATCCGCTTGCCGAATCTAAATAGTTTCTGAATGAAAGAAATTCCAAGGGAGTCATTGTTTCGAGTATATCAATTTGATGAACAAGAACTTTCAAAATTGTGTTAATTCGCTTCAGTGTCTTTTGGGCGGCAATAAGCTGATTTTGCTCCAATTTGACAATAAGATGAGCAACTTCGTGAAGAATTTGCTTGAACCATAGCTCATATGCTTGATGAATTATGATAAAAAGCATTTCATCATGCTCATTCGGGTCCGACTTCAAATTTTGCAATCCGGTCAGTTCAGTAATTTGTAGGTATTTATTGTATGTAAGTTCCATCTCAAATCTCTAATTTATTAATGCCAAATTTATGTAAAAATGTCAATACTCAAAATTAAATAAAATTCACTGAACTCAATCATAAAACGACAAACTTGCAAAAGTGACTGCTGATTGTGTTTCTGCTTCGTACCATTGATTATACTTGTTCAACTTTGCTTGCTTAAAGGAATTTGTTTTCAAAAAGGAATAAATTGGTGCTGTTCCGCAAATTTTCCATTTGTCATTAACTGCAGCAATTTGACTATAAAAATCTTCAGGTGCTATGTTCAAAATCGAATCAATAAGTTTGTAATCTTTAGATTTTACTTCATCGAGTTTCTCGACAGCATCAAAATTATCATCGAACTTGATGCCTATATGAGCAAAATCAACGCTTGCAATATTGCTCGCTTTAATGTTATTAGCTGAGATATAAACCTTCAAAGTTTTAATAAAAGTGTTAATCTCGCTATTTTCAGCCGGGTTTGTGCCCTCAGCCATAAATTGATGCATTGAGCCAACTACAACAGGTAAGATTTTGAATTTTCGATTCTTGAAATAATGTTGGAGCAGAATCACCTGAAGTTCAATCGAATGTTCAGGTTTATGTGCCAAATCATCAATGCTGAATGAATCAGGACAATTTGAATATAGGTAATCAATCAAATTTTGGTCTGTTTCAACAATCCCGAGTGGAGTCTCGAAATTTTTCCGTGTCAACATAAATTGACCGGAGTTGATAAAATGCGAAGTTCCGAAAATGATGAATAAGTCTGAATCAGTTCCGGAAATTGAATGATAGCCCGATGAATAAACTTCGGAGACAATTTCGCCAAGCCTGAAATCAATATGCGGGACAATTATTGAATGGGCGGATGAATCATAATCTTCAACATTTGTACTTTTGAAAAATTCATTTAGAAAAATTTCTATTTCTTTCGGGTCAGCAGGATAACAAGTACCTGCACAAACGGGAGGTCTGGTACTTGACGCAAGGTATTCTTGCTCAACTAAAGCCCGTTTTTGATAAAATGTCTCGGAAAGAATGAACCCCATATCGTCTAATGCTTTTATTTGAGCCAAGATGGGTTCTATTGTGGTTTCGCCGTGCTCTTGATTTTCAATTTTCAAAATATCGCGAATGTCAAGTTCTTCATCTATACTCACCAAAATATTGAAAAATTCGGGCGTTACTATTACGGGAGCTTCTGCATAGCCCATTGGGTCATCTAACAAAACCCAATCTTTGCCTTCATATTCGATTAAATTGGTACGAATGTCATATCTTAAGGGGTAAAGTTTACTCATTGGCAATTTGATTTTCATCTGATATGGATAAATATTTATCCTCGAATTTTTTAATTACGTATGCAAATGCTAATCCTGATGCGGTCAAAATAAGTGCTGCCGCCAGAAACCATGCATTGTTTGTAAACGCATATGCTACGAAAAAGAACAGAGCACCAATCAGGCTCGAACCTGTTGTGACCAAAATTGACTTCTTGACGTTTTGTTGAGCATTCAAGGGCTTGCTCATGTCTAATTTGTTGCTATTCATATTAGCTTTTACCTTAAATCGAAATTTAATGCAGTCTTAGCATCAGTTTTCGAATCCCGATATTTTACAATCAATGGAGTATATATAGAAAGTCCGTTGTCGAGAGCAAATTCGGAATTGATTTTGCGTGAGCCTGCTACTAAAACGGCGTTTTCAGGCACTTCTAATGGATTGTTTTCGCCTGAAGTGATAATCGATTCATTTACTAAATCATAAATTTTTGTAGATGCTGTGAGTATAACTCCCGAAGCAAGTACTGCATTTTTACGAACACGAACACCTTCGTAAATACCACAGTTTCCTCCCACCATTACATTATCCTCGACTATAACAGGTCTTGCACCGGCAGGTTCGAGGACGCCACCGATTTGAGCGGCGGCACTAATATGGACATTCTTGCCAATTTGGGCACAAGTTCCGACAAGAGCGTGGGAATCAATCATTGTTCCTGAATCAATATACGAACCAATATTTATATACATTGGAGGCATACATATCACACCTGCGGCGACGTAAGCACCACGACGTATCGTCGAGCCACCCGGAACAATTCTGATGTTGCTTTCAAGTTCAATATTTTTGGTTGGTAGAGTGTGTTTATCAAAAAATTTGAAGTTATCGTCATTCGAGAAGTCGTGCATCTTTCCGGCTCTGAACAGAAGGAGTATGCCTTTCTTTACCCATTGATTCACCTGCCATTCACCGTTGCCAAGAGGCTCGGCTGCTCTTATTTTGCCGGAGTCCAATTTTTGGGCAAAACGCTCTAAAATTATTTCAGGTATTTCATTTGTTCCTGATTCAAAGTAACTTTCAACGGAATTTTTTAATTCTTCCATACTACTCCCGTACATGATAATTTTCTACTAAGAATAATTCAACCCTTCTATTCAAACTCATATTTTCGTCACTATCGTTTGGAACGACGGGCTCATTTTTACCATAAGACTTTATATCAATCCTCTTATTGTTGATACCAAATCTATTCAACAATTCAGCAACAGCTTTTGCCCTTGCCAATCCTAATTTATAATTTGCTTGCTCACTGCCTACATTGTCAGTATGTCCTTTGAGTTCGATTTTATAATTTGGATTTAATTCCAAAAAATCACTGACGTTGGCAATAATATCAGCAAATGTGTTTGCTACATGCATCTCTGCAAAACTGAAAAGTATATTTGGGATGTGAATCAAACTGTCAGACAATGGATTTAAAGCTATTTTAATCGTATCTGCAAGTTTTAATCCTGAATATTTAATTTCCAATTTTGTATCATATGATTGATAATTTTCAACATCCAATTTGAGATTGAATGTTGTAAATGGCAAATCAGCTATGACTCTTCCTGTAATATCAGTCTTCAATTCATATGATTTTTGGTCATATTCATATAAGTTGATTACGACATTTTTCAAAGGAATGAACCTTTTGGCATCCGACACTCTGAATACTACAGATTTCGACAGAATTGGCTGAGAACTTTTTTCTAATTCTATGAAGAAGATATTACTTGCTGAATCAACTGCTTCATTTGAAGCGAAGTATGCTTGTTTGCCGTTTCTTGTTAGCTTGAAATGAGCATCCCAACCGACTGAATTTATTTCGGGTCCGAGATTCTCGGGTGTAGTCCAATTTTTCCAAGTATTATCCAATCTCCGGGACATGAAAATATCAGCATCTCCAAAACCGGAATGACCAAACGAAGAAAAGTAGAGTGTGATTCCATCAAAAGCTAAAAAAGGGGACAGTTCATCTAATTCAGTGTTAATTTTTGGTCCCAGGTTTATAGGTTGCGAATATACCCAATTTCCCTCAGGCAAACTGACATAAATATCTGTCCCACCATAGCTGTCTTTCCTCTGGATTGTCATCAGCAAAATATTTGTCTCAAAACAAAGGTAGAAACCGTTTACATCGTTCAGGTTGTAATAATTCTTAATTCTTATAGTTTTCGGACGAGTCCAATTGCCATTCTCACGATATGTATAAGAAATTCCTTGCAAAGAGTCTTTGTTTTGTTCGTAAATTGTACCCAAAATAAGAGTATCTCCCGAAGGAGAAATGCCACAAACAAAGTTATTCAGGTCGTTATTCAAGGGTTGCCCCATATTCAAAGCTTTTGTCCATTGTCCGGACTCATCTAAATCCGAGTACCAAATATCATCGCGTCCATAATTTAAAATGTTTTCTGAACGACAAAAATATAGTCTTTTCAAGTCGTGAGTTAAAATCGGTATCAATTCATTAACCGATGAATTAACATCGCTGCTAAGCTTCCTTTTGACCGACGATAAAGCGTCATAATGTGTCAACAATAAAAAGTAAAAAATCATGAGAACGCTAAAAATGCTTTTCATTTTCAATCACTCGAAAACATTAGAATTATTAAAATTGTAAATTTAAAATTTTGTAAATCAATCTGGCAGATGTCAAATCACAATGATGCAAAATTTCAACAGGCGCTAATTCAACAACATCAAAGCCGATGATTCTTTTGTTGCGGCGACGAATTTCCCTAAACAGTTGAATTGTTTCGTTATATAATAAGCCGTCCGGCTCAGGAGTTCCGGTTGCCGGCATTATTGAAGGGTCGAAATAATCTAAATCGAATGTTACATAGATTTCATCGGCTAAAGTGTCCACAACACTTTTTTGCCATTGCTCACCATGCAATCCCCTTCCAATAGCAGAGGCGTAAAAAGTCTTAACTTTATTTGCTTTGATAAACTCGTATTCTTCGATGCACTGAGCTCTAATGCCAACTTGTGTGATTCTTTCATTTGGGAAAAACTCTGCTACACGTGCCATCACCGAAGCATGAGAATATTTAGAATCTTGGTAAGTGTCGCGAAAATCACTATGAGCATCAAATTGAAGTACGCTCATATTAGGATGCTTTTTGAAGTGAGATTTGATTGGTGCAGAAGATATTGTGTGTTCGCCGCCGATTGTTACTACAAATTTGTCCATATCCAAAAGTTGGTCAACAGTATCTTCAATCAATTGAAGAGCCGCGTCATCTACTTTTCCGCTAAAATCCAAAGGTTCAATCGTTGCAATTCCTTTATCATAACAAAGTTCTCTGGTGCTTTCATCATCGAAAAACTCGACATATGCTGATGCTTTTAATATTGCCTCCGGTGCATTCGCAGTTCCACCACCATAACTAACGGTATGCTCGTATGGCGCCGGAACAATGACGATTTTTGATGATTCCAAATTTGAATATTCTTCTTCAATCGCTAAGAAATTTGATTCTACGTTCAAAGTTTTCAAGTTTAGCCCTGTATTATTTATTTTTTTGTTTGATTTAATCTTCAAAAATACTAAAATGTTTGCTATATCGCAATTTTTGTTGCAGTTTTGATATAAAATAAATAACACTTCAAACAAAACGTCACTTGCAATGATTTGTAGAATTTTTAAAAAAGTAAACTAATGATTGCCAATATCATTTCGAAAATATTTGGAAGTAAGCACGACAAAGAGGTAAAACTAATCAGACCAATCGTGGATGAAATTAACAAGTATTACGAAGAGTATCACAAATTGTCTGACGATGAAATCAAAAATAAAACAGTTGAATTCAAAGAACTTATTCAGTCTCGAATCAAAGATTTAGAAACAGAACGAGAAGAATTGCAACACAGACTCCAAGAAGAGGAGCTTCATGCTGATGAAATCATGGATATGACCCAACAAATTAAAGCTTTGGGAGATGAAATTTTTGCGACTGTGAATGATACCTTAGATGAGATATTGCCTCAAGCATTTGCTGTTGTTAAGCAAACCTGCAAGCGACTTGCCGAACAAGGCTTTGCTTATGAATATGCCGGGCAACATGCAAAATGGGATATGATTCCCTATGATGTTCAGATGATTGGCGGAATTGTTTTGCATCAGGGCAAAATTTCGGAAATGACAACGGGCGAAGGTAAAACACTTGTTGCGGTTGCCCCGGTTTACTTAAATGCCTTAGCAGGACGCGGCGTTCATATCGTAACTGTTAACGACTACCTTGCAAAACGTGACTCCGAGTGGATGAGTCCTGTTTATAATTTCTTGGGAATGAAAGTTGGCTCTATTCAATCCAATATGGATAATGACGTACGGAAAAAATATTACAATTGCGATATTACATATGGTACGAATAACGAGTTTGGTTTCGACTACTTGCGTGATAACATGGTTATCGATATCACTCATTGTGTCCAAAGGGAGCATTGGTACGCCATAGTTGATGAAGTGGACTCCGTTTTGATTGATGAAGCTCGTACACCGCTTATCATTTCAGGTCCCGTAGCTCAATCAGACCACAAATTTGCACAAATGAAGACAAAAGTGGTGAAACTGATAGATGCCCAAAGCAAGCTCATCACGTCGTATGTTTCAGAAGTTGAAGCATTGCTCAAGACAGGCAATAAAGATGACAGAGACAAAGCAGGTATTCATTTATTCAGGTCTTATCGCGGACTTCCAAAGCATAAAAAACTTTCAAAGTTATTACAAGACCCCGAAAATCAAAAATTGAAACAAGAAACCGAGTTATTCTTCTTACGTGACCGTGGCGTTCGGATGCACGAAGTTACCGACGAATTATATTATACAATCGAAGAAAAAAATCACCAGGTGGATATAACTGAGAAAGGTAGAGAAATACTTGGCGAAACTGAAGCCGACCCGGAAATGTTTGTCATTCCCGACATTGCTGCCGAATATAGTGCTATCGAGGGTGATTCATCTTTAAGTCCAGAAGAAAAGCAACTCCGTAAAGATACTGTGAATGTGATTTATTCCGAAAGAAGCGATATAATTCACACAATTCAACAATTGCTCCGAGCTTATACTCTATATGAAAAAGACGTAGAATACGTTGTCCAAGATGGCAAAGTAATGATTGTTGACGAATTTACCGGACGCATTTTAGAAGGAAGACGCTATTCGGAAGGTCTGCACCAAGCTATCGAAGCAAAAGAAAATGTGAAAGTCGAACGCGATACCCAAACATTCGCTACTGTAACTTTGCAAAATTATTTCCGCCTATACCGCAAATTAGCAGGTATGACCGGAACGGCAGAAACCGAAGCAGCCGAATTTGAAAAAATTTACAAACTCGATGTGACTGTTATCCCTACTAATAGACCAATCGTAAGGGACGACCAAGAGGATTTGATTTTCAAAACTAAGCGCGAAAAATACAATGCCCTCATTGAGGAAGTCACCGATTTGCAAAAGCAGGGCAGAGCAGTCTTGGTTGGTACAGCAAGTGTAGAGGTGTCGGAAGTTATCTCAAAAATGCTCAAGCGAAATGGCATCAAGCACAATGTTTTGAATGCCAAGCAACATGCTCGTGAAGCAGATATTGTTGCTCAAGCAGGACAAAAGGGTGCTATTACTATTGCTACAAACATGGCAGGGCGTGGGACGGACATCAAGCTCGACCATGACGTAAAGAAAAACGGTGGTTTGGCAATTATTGGCTCTGAACGCCATGACGCCAGAAGAATTGACCGTCAGTTACGTGGTAGAGCAGGTCGTCAGGGCGACCCGGGTAGTTCAATTTTCTACATTTCACTTGAAGATGATTTGATGCGATTGTTCAGTGGTGATAAAATTGCCGGAGTTATGAGCAAACTTAAAATTCCCGAAGGCGAGCCTATCCAACATTCAATGATTTCTAAAACTGTCGAAAGAGCCCAGAAAAAAGTTGAAGAAAATAACTTCTCCATCAGGAAAAGATTGCTCGAATATGACAACGTGATGAACCAACAACGTGAAGTAATCTACAATCGTAGAAGGCAAGCTCTACGCGGCGAAAGATTAAAAGGTGAGATTTTTGAATTTGTCGAAGATACCGCATTTGAATGGGTGGAAAATTTCAAAGAAGAATTAGATTTGAAAGGACTCCAAGACACTGTCCGTGCTAATTTACTTTGTGAAATTAAAATTACGGCTGATGAATTGGATAAAATGAAAAGTGATGAAATAGTTGCCAAAATCATTTCATCTGCCGAAGAATTTTACAAACGTAAAGAGGAAATGCTCGGTAAAGAATTTATGGCAAAATTGGAACGAGTCGCAGTTTTGCAAACAATTGATGACAAATGGAAAGAACACCTACGTGGAATGGATGATTTGAAAGAGGGTATCCATCTTAGGTCATACGGTCAAAAAGACCCACTTTTGGAATACAAATCCGAAGCGTTCAAATTATTCGTTGAATTAGTCAAGGACATCAACAAAGAAGCGATGTCATTTGCATTCAAGTATTTCCCGCAAATCGTTCAACGCGAAATGCGTGGCAAGCGTCCCGTAACATTCAAAGCGGCTGTCAATGAAGACGGAGTACCGGTCGTAACGAGTAGAACTCAATCTTCAAATTTGAAATTTGAGCACTCGAACCAAACTCCGGCATTCTTGGCAAATGTTCCACAACAAAGCGGTCCCGAAGGTATGGCTACTACTGTTTCAAAAACGTACAAACGCGATATTAAAAAAATCGGCAGAAACGACGTCGTCAAGGTAAAATATACTAACGGCAAAATTGTTGAAGCGAAATTCAAAAAAGTCGAAAACGATATAAGTTCTCAAGCCTGTGAATTACTCGATGATTAATGTTTCTGAGATTGATTTAGAACACTACAACTACGAATTGCCGGAAGATAAAATTGCTTATTTTCCGGCTTTCTCTCGTTCGGACAGCAAATTATTATTTGTCGAGAGAAAATCAGGGAAAATTAAGCATCACAAATTCACTGATTTAGCTAATTTATTGCCCCAAGATGCTTTATTAGTCAGGAATTCTACAAAAGTAATTTCTGCACGTTTGCATTTTCGTAAATCAGGTGGAGCAAAAGTTGAATTGCTTTTAATTAAGCCCTTGCAGCCATCTGCCGACCCTCAGATTGCGATGCAATCACTTAAATCTTGCTCTTGGGAGTGTATCGTTGGTGGTAGAGCTGTTCGCGAAGGAATGACGCTTGAAATTGATGCACATCCGGATAATGATTTGCAATTTACAGCTACCATTTTAAAAAGATACGAAAATAAGGCTGTGGTGCAATTCGATTGGTCTGATGAGGCTTTGACATTTTCGCATTTGCTAGCAAGTCATGGTCAAGTTCCTTTGCCACCGTATATCAAACGTGAAACGGAATCCAACGATGTCGAAAGATACCAAACCGTTTATGCTATTGCTGATGGTTCGGTTGCTGCTCCGACAGCCGGTTTGCATTTCACTCCTGAGATAAATGAAACGCTAAATAAGAAAGGAATCAATATCTGCGATTTGATTCTTCATGTCGGTCCCGGGACTTTCATTCCAATTGCCGATGATAAAATCGCAAATCATGTGATGCACTCGGAGCAATTTAGTGTCGGGATTAAGCAATTGAAGCAAATCAAAGTCGCATTGGAGCAAAAGAAGCCCATCATTGCTGTTGGGACGACATCTGTCAGAACTTTGGAATCACTTTTTTGGATTGGAAATTTAATTTCCGAAGGTATAAAAATTGACCTTACAGCAATTTGCTTAGACCAATGGACGGCATATGGGCAATTTGCAATTTCTGACCCGGCGGTTGCAATTACAAATTTGCTCGACCAAGCTGCGGCTCAGAAATTAGACACTATAAGCGGCGACACGTCTCTATTAATCATCCCGGGTTATCGATTTAAGGTTGTTTCCGGAATGTTGACTAATTTTCATCAACCCAAATCAACGCTCATTTTGCTCGTGGCATCATTTCTCGGCAGAGAGCTTTGGAAAGCGTCATACGACGAAGCCCTAAATTCGGATTATCGCTTTCTCAGCTATGGCGATTCATCATTATTATTGTAAAACTAACCTTTGCTTTGATAATCAATTCTAATGCTTGAATCGAAATCCAAATATTTATCGCAAAATTCGATTATTGTATCCGGCGAACACGTTGTCATCATTTCAATCACGTCGTAAAATTTCTTTGCATCGCCGTAAAAGGTTCTGAAATTCCCGATTGTGTCCGCCAAACCTTGCGTATATTGAATCTCATTTGCGATTCCTGTCAACATTCGGTTCTTAGTTTTTTCTACAAGATAGTCCAAATCCGTTCTTTTCGTTAGCAATTCAATTTCATTTCTCAACTCTGTCGCCAAAATTTCCGCTGTTACGCTTGTATCCGAAGCAATTGCATAGAAAACCAACAATGATGAATATTGCCGTCTGTCGGTAAATACTCCGGCTGAAGACGCCACCTGCTTGCCCCGAACAAGGCTATCATGCAACAAACTGCTGCGTCCACCCGCTAAAATTTGCGAAATGAAATCGGCTGTATCGTTATCCGCATTCATATAATCCGGCAAATGAAATGCTATGAAAACTGCATCCAAAGGTACTTCATCAGGGCTAATGAAGTGATGCCCCTTTTGCACATTCACTTTATTCCCATTTGAATGGGGGAGAGCACTCTCCGATTTCTCGCCAAAATATTTTTCAACAAGCTCAATTGTGCTTTGTGGCTCGCAATCGCCGCATATCACCAATGATGCATTGGAGGGTTTGTAATAAGTATCGAAAAATTGTCGCGCAAGTTCCAATGTTGAGTTATTTATATCACTAATATCGCCATAAACATCCCATGAATAGGGCGTATCGGCTTTATAAGCAAGCTCTGCCAGATATTTTCTGAATGTGCCGTAAGTGCGATTTTCAACATTTTGCGAAATTTCCTCAATCACAACGCTCTTCTGATTTTTCAAAGCGTGCTCGGTAATCTCCGAATTGTACATCCTGTCCGAATCTAACCACAAAGCGAGTTCCAACTGATTCGATGGCAATACCATCAAATATGTAGTCTTGTTGTGAGTGGTATATGCGTTATTTGAGCCGCCTGCAAGCGTACAAATCTTGTCGAATTCGCCCTTTAGCACATTTTTCGTACCTTCGAACATCAAATGCTCAAACAAATGTGCAAAACCTCTGATTCCCTTGTACTCATTGTACGAGCCTACGAAGTAAGTCAGATTGATACTGATTATAGGCGATTTCCGTATCGGAACTATTGTCAAATCAAGTTTATTGCTAAGTCGGTGTGTTACTATCGGGATATTTTTTGTTAAATCTATCATTTTCATCTTAATTATTATTCTTATCAAAGGACAAAAGCGAATAAAAGTGAAAAATATTACAAAATTTGCAAAAAAAATTTTATTATCTCGAAAATTATTGCTAATTTAAAGTTTATTTGATTAGCGAAATTGTTAAAAACAGTTTTTATACGTGGAGCTTATATATGAAGGTTTATGAACCAAAAAATATCAGGAACATCGCATTAGTTGGACATGCGGGTTCGGGGAAAACTTCTATCGCAGAGGCTATGCTTTTTCATGCAGGTAGTATCAGCCGTAGAGGTACTGTAGAAGATAACAATACAGTATCGGATTTCAACGAACTCGAACACGAGAAAAGCTCGTCTGTGTTTAGCTCAATTATGTTTGCTGAGTACAACAACACCAAAATCAATATCATCGATACTCCCGGGTATGATGATTATATCGGCGAAATGATTGCGCCGATGCATGTTTGCGACACCGCAGTAGTGGTAGTCAATTCCGTCAACGGGCTCGAAGTTGGCACTGAAAACGGAATGACTTATGCCGCAAAATCCAACAAACCGACTATCTTTTTACTGAATAAGTTAGATATCGAGCAATCAAAATTTGACTCTGTAGTCGAAGATATCAAGGCTCAGGTCGGCAATAGTGCTACCATATTCCAGTATCCGCTCAATGCCGGTGCCGGATTTAATACAGTAATTGACATTCTTTCGATGAAAGCCGTCAAATATTCAGGAAGCACCGAACCCGAAATTTTGGATTTACCCGCTTCCGAAGTTGACAAAGTCGAAACTCTCAGAAATGAACTCATCGAATCTATCGCCGAAAGTGACGAAGATTTGATGAACCAATATTTCGAAGAAGGCAGTCTGACTGATGAACAAATTGCAAACGGTTTGAAAAAAGCACTGATAGCACGTGAAATCATGCCGATTTTCTGCGTTTGTTCCAAAAATTTCATCGGTTTCAAACACTTCATGGATTTCATTGTCAAGGAAGTGCCATTCCCGAGCGAAATGCCCGTTGCAGTCGAAGAAGGCAGCATCAAAGTTGATAGCGACCCAACGGCAAAAGTTTCTCTATTTATTTTCAAAATGGTTTCCGACCCACGCCTTGGTGACATGACTTTTTTCAAAGTGATTTCAGGCAAATTACATTCAGGCATCGACCTTATCAATTCCGATAGAGGTTCATCCGAAAGAATCGGGCAGGTTTTCGTCATCAATGGCAAAAAACGCGACGAAGTTTCCGAAATGCTTGCCGGTGATATTGGCTCGACTGTCAAATTGAAAGCAACCAATATCAACGACACTTTGCACGAAAAGAATTTCAACGTTACTTTCCAAAAAATCGAATATCCAAACCCGAAAGTCCGTACAGCCGTCGTTCCCAAAACTAAGGGCGAGGAAGAAAAAGTTGGTATGGGATTGCATGCACTTCACGCCGAAGACCCAACTATCGTAATCGAACATTCGCAGGAATTGCGCCAAACAATTGTATTTGCACAAGGCGAATTGCATTTGGGCGTTATCAAATGGCGACTCGAAAATCGCTATAAGGTAGAAGCTGTATTTATCGAACCGAGAGTGCCGTACCGCGAAACTATCCAGAAAAAAGCCCAAGGCAGTTACCGCCACAAAAAGCAAAGTGGTGGAGCAGGGCAATTTGCTGAAGTTCATATGATGGTTGAGCCTTGGTACGAGAATTTGCCCAATCCCGATGGAATGTCAGTCCGTGGGAAAGACCTCTACGACCTTGATTGGGGCGGAAAGCTCGAATTTGTCAACTGTATCGTGGGCGGTGTGATTGACCAACGTTTTATGCCCGCAATTTTGAAAGGCGTCATGGAAAAAATGCAAGAGGGACCATTGACCGGCTCTTACGTTCGCGATATTCGCGTTGCAATTTATGATGGCAAAATGCATCCCGTTGATTCAAACGAAGCAGCCTTCAAGACCGCAGGGATGATGGTTTTCAAAGATAATTTCACGCAAGCAAGCCCGAAAATACTCGAACCGATTTACGATATCGAAGTGAAAGTGCCCGAAGACTACGTCGGCGACGTTATGAGCGACCTTCCTTCGCGTCGCGGAGTCATCTTGGGGATTGATTCCGAAGGTAAATATCAGAAAATCAAAGCACGTATGCCGCTTGCCGAAGTGGACAAGTATTCGCAGGCTTTGCGTTCGATGACTCAAGCGAGAGCCACCTTTACATCCGCTTTCTCCGAATACGCAGCTGTACCGCCGAACGTTCAAATCGAATTGATGGAAGCTTACAAAAAGCAACAATCAGACGACGAATAGTCACGACCTTATATAATTAATGTCTTGAAAATCCGGTTTCACACAAGCCGGATTTTTTTTTCTTACAAATTTCACTTTTTTTCTTGCACATTTAAAATATTTTTGTATGTTGCAAAGTGAGGATTTAAAATATGAAAAAGGTGTGAATATGATTTCCAAGCATGATACTCATTCCAAAATACAAGTTTTCTTACTTGTGTTGATTTTTCTAACTGCTTACGAAGGGTTATTCTCACAAAAAGAAGCATATAATTGGGATTTTGGAGGAAAATGGGTAATCACATTCGATACTCCTGATGGTGAACCAAAAATACTCAGAGAAAGTATAAGTAGCGCGACTGAGGGATGCTCATCAGTATCTGATTCAAGCGGAAGATTTCTATTTTCTACGGGTGGCGTGACAGCATACTCATATACCGGTATACCGGATTCTATTAAAAAAAGCAATAGTTTTTACGAACCATTTTGTACTTTGTTTGATAACGATGGTTTTGCAAGAGCAGGTCAAACAGGATTGATTGTTAAACAACCGGGCAATAATAATAATTATTTTATTTTTGCTTCAATGTGTAAATTTGAAAATTATAATTATTTTACAACGAGATACAGTATAGTTGACATTGACGGAAATAATGGGGTAGGCGAAATGATTATAACAGATAGAGATTTATTCAAAAATTCTGGTGAAAAATTAATCGGAATTAAGCATGGAAATGGGAAAGATGTGTGGATTATATCACATGAATTAAATTCTCGTACTTTTCTTGCTGCCTTATTAACCGAAGATGGTCTTGACCCAAACATTGTAAAAAGCACAACGGGAGCATTTCATCCTCTTTTTGGTCCTTTTCCCAATGCTTTAAGTCAAGCATTTTCAGGATTAATGACTTCAAATATTGAAGGAGATTTAATTTCGCTATTAGTTGCACATACTAATAGTCTTGATATCTTGAGTTTCGATAAACTGACAGGACAGATTAAGTCTTTACATAGTTTTAACATTGGTGATTTATTTGTTGACTTGAATGGTAAGCAAATGAACTTATATGGAATTGGGTTTTCACCTGATTCAAAGAAGTTATATGTCTCAACGATTGATGTTTTTAATAAATTAATGCAATTTGATATTAGCATATTAGATTCAAGCAGGATTTTAGCGTCAGCTTATGTAGTTTATGAAAATAATCATTCTATAAATGAAAATATAGCAGATGGAGCTATACAATTAGCTCCTAATGGTAAAATATATTTAAGAAATATTACTTCAATATTTGGAAATCCCCCAAGTTTAATTCAATCACTTTTCGTTATAAATAAACCGAATTTGTCAGGTGTAGATTGTAGTTTTATGGCTTATGATAAATTTATCTTTGAAAGAATCAAATTTCATCTCGGTCTTCCCAACTTTGTGCAGGGATTAATTGATTTTTGGGTCAAAATAATTCCGGATTCTGTTTGCGAAGGCGATGATTTAGTCCTCCGTGTTGACGTCCAACCGGACATAACGACCAACAAATATACATGGCTCGCTCCCGATGGTTCTCAATATTCAAGTAAAACACTCACAATTCGCAATGCTAAACTCTCCGATGCTGGGCTGTACAAAGTCACCGTTGATATAAACAGTACAATTCGCTCCGATTCAGTGATGATTACAATTTTACCTAAACCAATAGCAAAAATTATCGGCGATTCGGTACTTTGCGAAGGTGCTACATTGCAACTACGAGCCCAACCAGGTGCTAATTATAAATATAAATGGTCAACCGGTTCGACTTCTGACCGAATTACAATTAATAAAATTGGTCAATATATCTTAACTGTTGAAAATGAAAACGGTTGCATCGCTCACGACACAATAAATGTTAAATTAGGCGATAAATTGCTTTTCTCCATCCTCGCACCCGATTATATTTGTTTGGGTGATACAATTGTTTTGAAAACGAGTTTGACAGGCGAAGGCTATAAATATGATTGGTCAACGGGCGAAAAAACTCCGGAAATTGTGATTACTCGCGGTGGTGAGTATTCCGTCACAGTCGTATCTGATGCGGGTTGTACAGGCACAGAAACAATTACAATCGAAGAATTCGACAAACCCGAAATTAATTTCGAGAAATATTTGTACGAACTTTGCGAAGGGGAGAGCGTCACGCTGCGCCCACTCGAGATTAATTCCGAAAATAATTACAAATGGAACGACGGCTTAAACTCCTCCGAACGCATTATTAGCGAATCCGGTGATTATTTTCTCGTAGCTACTTCGCCCAACGGCTGCACAGACACAGCCTTTGCCAAAGTCACAGTTTACGCTCTGCCACAAGCTGAAATTATTGCATCGTCACTCTCTGCCTGCTTAGGCGAGGAAATCACATTGTCAGCCAATAATTTCAATCCCGCTTATAATTATTTATGGTCAACCGGTGAAACAAGCGAATCAATCACGGTTTCGAGTTCCGGAAAATATAAATTAAAAATCACGAATAATATTTGCACAGACAGCACAGAAATTGACGTGACAATTTATCCCGATTTGGCACTCGAATTAGTCTCATCGCCGCTCTCAATCTGTAATGAGGAACCGGTTGTAATTTCCTCAAAATTGAAATATGATGCATATTTCTGGTCAACAGGCGAAACTACGGAAACAATCACAGTCACTCAAGCCGGACTTTATTCACTACGAGTTGAAAATGAGGCAGGATGCACAGATTCAGCAACTATTGATATTCGACAAAATAATATTTCATTAATTCCGGACAAAAATTCTATTGATTTCGGCGAAATATGCCTTGGTACAAAAGTCACCGAAACATTAAAATTAACTGTTCAAACAGATTCCGATTTATCAATCAGTGAAATATATTTCCAAAATAATTATTTCGCAATCGAAAATATTAATTCATTTATCCGAATATATAAAAACGGTGAAGTAATAGAATTATCAATCAATTACACTCCTCAAAATATTGCCGACTTTTCCGATATTTTAATTATTAAATCCGATTCTCCTTGCGAATTCACGCTCGAAATTCCGCTCTTGGCAAGCAGCAAAATGGATTTCGTGTTTTCTTTGCCTGTGATGAAAGTCCAATCCGGTGCTTCAATTGCGATTCCACTTTATGCCAAACTCGCATGTCCCGATTGGCAGAGCATCACTACAGATTATGAAGTTACCATTGCTTTCGATGCCGAATATTTCTACCCCGACAGCGTCCGATTCGGGGAAATAGTGAGCAATACTCGTCTCGGAGCAGATAGAATAATCACAATCAAAGCTCCCGAAGCTGAATTTACACCACAAAATAAAATAATTAATTATATTTACGGAAGAGCCCTCGTTGGTCGCAGCGAAGCCACAGAGTTGAAAATTAATTCCATAACATTTTCCGAACCGAGATATTATTCCGAAACAATTAATGGCGAGCTCACTGTCGAAGGTTGCGTCAATGATTTAAGTGGCGTCCAGATGTTTAAGCCAACTGCCTTGACCGTCGCCCCCAATCCAGCTCGTGACGAAATCACACTGAGCATCTCCACTCAAGAGCAGGGCAATTTCCGCATTGAAATTTACGACATTCACGGCAGAATCGTCCACAAAGGTGACTTCAAACGTGCCGCTAACACATTGGAAATAATAGAGTTCAATGTTAACACAAAATCCATCGGAAACGGCACATACACGATTCAACTCATCACCCCTTGGAACAAAGTTTCCGAACAAGTGATGATAATGAAGTAATCGCAACACTCAAAAAATCCGGATTGTAATTATACAGTCCGGATTTTTTATTGCCAATTTGTTATGAAGGTGATTCCTCATAGCACAAAATCGCCCGAATTTAAACAATTATTCTTACATTTGTAAAGAATTTTATTTGGTTCAACTATGAAACGATTTACAAAATGAAAAAATATTTGCCTTTATTCAAGTTTTTTGGAATATTTCTGGGCGTGATTGCCGCCTATTACGTGCTGATAACAGTTTTCCCCGATTCAATTGATTTCTACATCAACGCTACAGCCCAACTATCAGCATGGTTTTTATCTATTTTCGGTATCAAAGCCGTCGCCCAAGGTGCAAGCATTATCACCGACGAACTCATCATAGCCCTTGCTTTTGGTTGCGAAGGAAGCGAGCCGATAGTGCTCTACATCGCCGCAGTGGCTGCGTTTCCGGCATTGCTCAAAGCAAAATTAATCGGCGGACTAATCGGCGTGCTGGTGCTATATTTTCTAAACCTCATTAGAATTATGCTGCTTTATTATATTGGATTGAGCGAAACCTTAGATTTTGACCTATTTCACGTCATAATTTTTCCGGTAATATTTATAATCATTGCATTAATCGTTTTTGTAGGATGGCTTAAATGGCAAAACAAGTTCCAAGCAAAAGTATCGTAATCAAGCGACCAATTTTGTACTTCGTGGTAACATTTTCTATGGTTTTCGGGCTGGGATTGTATCTATATTCCCTGATGCAGGACGACATCATGAATCATTTTATGAATTCGGGGAACTCGTATTTCCGTTCATATATCAATACCGATTTGTCGCTGAACACTGCTGTTAATCTATCGAAAGATGAAAGCAATGCAAATATACTCATTGTTCAAACGATATTTTATGCGAAAAAAAATGATGACGGAACGATTCAATCAAAAGGTATATTAATCAACATTTTTAACGAAGCATATTTCCCGATTTTATTTGTTCTGGCATTGGTGATTGCAACTCCAATTGTTTGGAGGCGAAAATTGATTTCATTATTGATTGCAACTATTTTGATTTTTGCCTTTGTATATTTCAAACTATTTGCCATTGTCATGGATAATTATTCATACCCTGAAATGGCTGTCAAGCAACTTCCTATAATCGTTTCGCAACTTGTATATTTTTATAATATGACGCTCACTGCCACCGGCACCGGAACGAATCTAATAATCGGTTTATTTATTTGGTTAGCATCATCAATCAGACGGCAAGAATTGAATTTAATCATGGATTTTGTAAATAAAAAAGCTGTCCCAAATTGAGACAGCTCTATTATTTATGTGCAAAATTGATTTTAATTTCGCTTTGGTAGCGTTAATTTCCTACCCGGTCGTTTATTGGGATAAGTGATGTCATCATGGCAGTCAGCACATTTTGGTGCTACTTTGAAATTATTAGCAGCATGGCAATCAACGCAATCCAAGTCTGCGTGCAGTTCATCTAATTCAAAGCCGACATTGTTATGATTGAATTTGCCGGGTTTGAAAGTATCGGAATGGCAACTCATACAATTAGACTTCAATTTGACTTTGTAATCGTTACCAATGTGGCACTTGTTACAAGCTATTTTGTCATGATATTTGGTCAAATCAAATCCGGTGATTTTGTAGTGGTTGAATCGCTCCATAACTGTATTCAAATGGCATTTTACGCAATTGTCCTTTTCGTGACAAGATATACAAGGTTGGTGATGGTCATCGAATGACTTATGTGTTTTGACGGCGTAATCCCTGTCCTTAGGTGTACGCAATTTGTCTAAGCGAACGTCGTGACATTTCATACAATTTTCGTCGTGGTGGCATGTAGCACAATCAATTTTGAACAGTTTAACATGTTCATCATGGAAGAAAGTCACAATGGGACCTTTTTCGTAATCCGTCTCATAAACAACGCGTTCGGGTTCTAAAACAACAGGATGTCCCTTACCGGCGTACTTTTCCATTTTTATTTTTCGAGCTTTGTCAGCGTCAATACCTTTTTCAAAGTGGCAATAATCGCAATCGGTGGTTCGGCTCCATTGTCTGTGGCACGAGAGGCATTGTCTGTGATATGCAGCTTCCAAATCAGGAACGCTGATATCTTCACGCATTCTATTGGGTTCGTGGCATGTGATACATTTCAAAACGGGTCCGGTTGTGTTGTAATGGTGGCAAGAGCCACATCCTCCAGCCATTTCAGCCATTTCAGCATGAAGTTTATGTGTGAATGCAACAGCTCCCCATTCACCCGGCAACATATCCATGACTACTATTTCCGGTCCTTCGGAAGGGTCGTGATGGACAGAAATCATATCAGTTCTCGGGCATGAAATCAAGCATGGATTACTCACAGTTGGATATTCGCAGAAATGGCATGATTTACAATCAATTGTTTGCTTCGCATGGTCTGCCGGCATAGTTCCCTGATTGCTCTTTTGCACTTTTTGGGCAGTTTCACCCATTGTGACAGGGTCTTTCTTTTTTTGCTCAATCGCTTCCGGAGCCAAAGCAAAAATAATTACTGCTCCCAGAAGCAATGCTGAAATCATTGTTATATATCTTAGCATTTTGTTTTTCTCCTTATTTATTACTGTTGTGAACACCGCTTGGTGCCGGCAAACTTATTACAGGAAAATTAATGACAAAAAATCTGTAAAGTAGTATTAAAAGCGAAGCCGCACCAAGAGTAACTGAAATCTCACCGTATGATGGTATATATGCTTCGACAGCGTATGGGGCATTATAGGCAATTATGAAATTATTAATCCTATTGAGCAATACTCCGAATATTACCATTGACGAAGCCCAGAAAAGCCAACTAACCGATTTTGATGTAAGTGGAGTTAAAAATATAATCATTGGAATGACAACTCCGACAATCATTTCAATTAAGAACATTATCGCAGGTAAATCCATAGGTACTAAATGAACGAAAGATTCTCTTATCACCATATCGCCAATTTTGAATGATAAATACACACCGAGAATTGGTCCCACATAATTTCCTAATCGCGAGAGTAGGGGGAATTCGGGTTTAAGTTTGAAAGAGCGAGCCGCCATCAGTGATTCGAAAATTACCATAGGCAAACCAACTGCAACTGCTGAAATCAAGAATAGCAATGGCAAAATCGGTGTTTGCCAAAGTGGGTGCATTTTATCTCCTGCAATTATCATCAATGTTCCCAATGATGATTGGTGTAATGATGATAATACAACACCGGCAATAATGAACACAAACATTGTCTTTGAAAGCCCACTATCTAAGAAACGTAGTAATTTGTCCAAAGGTTTATTCAAAAATCTGAAGAAACCTTTCATATTTAACTTTCCGATAAATCTTTCAGCTACAATAGGAAGGAATTCAATATAAAGTACATTCAAATAAATTATAACGCAAATACCAACTTCGAATAATGCAGAATTTGGATTCCACATTATTAATGGATGCCATATGTAGTACCAGCGTCCAATATCAATGAATACACCAAATGCTACAAAAGTATAGCCTAACATCGCTGTCAGCAACGCTGGTCTTACAATTGAATGATATGCGTCTTTGTGCAGAATATGTCCGATGGCAGCAGAAATAAAGCCACCAGCCGCTAATGCTACACCTGCAGCAACGTCAACGCCAATCCAAATTCCCCAAGGGTATTGTTGGTCTAAATTTGTTACAGCTCCAAGCCCATACAGGAATCTTCCTGCAATAAATACTATCCCGTTCAAGGCTATAATGACTAATACCATCACTCCGGGAGTGAAAAATTTATGTTTAACTTGTTGTGGTACTTCGTGTTCCATTATATCTTCTCCTCGATTTCTAGTTTTGCATTCTTACGTTTACTAACCCACATTATTCCACCTAACCACGCATATAGAGCAATAGGCGGGACAAAGTATGCAAATAATCCGTGTTGGATTGATTCCGATACACCCGGGGCAGTGCGAGTGCCATGTTTGGGGAATTTTAAAGTCTGGAAGTCAACACCGGATAAGTAAACCCATGATGTTCCGCCGACTTCATCTTCGCCGTAAATATGTTCGAGATATTTTTTAGGAGTTCTTCTGATTCTGTGTCTTGCCACTCGAATTAATTCTGTTCTTGGTCCATAAACCAAGGCTTCGACCGGGCAAATTTCAACACATGCAGGGAGTTTACCTTCTTGGGTGCGGTTGTAGCAAAAATCACACTTGTGAATATCAGGCTGAATAGCCTTGTGATAGTCAAATGTAGGAATTTGGAAGGGACACGCTACCATACAATAACGGCAACCAATGCACATGTCAGTGTTCCAAACTACACTTCCGTCCTCTTTTTTAGTGAAAGCACCAACTATACAAGCTGAAACACATGCCGGACGGTCACAGTGCATACATTGATATTTCACATTAATGGGAAGCAATTCATTATTTGGATTCTCGAACTCATTTACAACTGTATATGAGTCATTGCTGGGTCTTCTGAACTCTTTGAAAACCTCTCTGTCATGGTAATCATGAATATTATCAGCTGGTAAATCATGAGCTGTTTGGCAAGCCCATTCACAACTTCTGCAACCAATGCAATGCGTTATGTCCACTAAGACGCCTTTTCTGTCATCAGAAAGAATGTTCTCAGGAGCTGCCTTTGCTGTCGAACTTGCACCAAGTGCAACGGTTCCTAATAGTGCACTCGTTTTGAAGAAGTTTCTTCTGTTTTTATCTACCATTTGCAAAACCCTTTATTATAGTTTAATGCACGAATAAAAATAATTGTCACAAAAAAGCATAAAAATTCTATTCCAAATTACATGAAAATTTGTTAATAACCAAGAAAAAATGGAAAATAATGTAATTTTTGTAACTATAACGCAAGTTTATGTCACATTAAATAAAATGTTAATGTCAACAAACTTTGATTGAAATATATTACTACTTAGTATTAAAGACTTGTTTGAGTATTTGAGAGTTGAATTTTTCGAAGTTTTCAACGATTTCGGGGAATTCTGAGAGGTATTGGTATAATTTGAGTTTGTCAAGCTTGAATGCTAATGCCAATTCTTTTTGCGAATCTTTCAATAAGCCACGAATAGCAAGTATTTTGGCTTTCAAGTAATAGCCGTCAACTGCTTCGGGCTCTACTTGTATATATAAAGAAGTCAAATCGAATGCTCTATCGAAATCATTAAGTTCGTAATAGGCTGAGGCGCAATCCAACAATGCTTCTGTGTTTGTAGAATCGGATTCGAATGAATCTTGGTAATACTTCACAGATTGTTCGATTTTGCCCATATTGAACAACAAATCTGCTTTTGCGTACAAAACTTCGGCATAATTTGGGAATGCATCAAGCACTTTATCATAATCTTCCATAGCGGAATCAAATTTTTCGATAGCATCGTAACATATTCCACGTCCAAAATATGACTCGAAATTTTCAGGGTCTAATTCCAATGCTTTGCTAAAATGTTCTATAGCACTAATATATTGGTTGTTATCTCCGTAAACACTTGCCAAATTGTGCATTGTATCAACATCGTCGGGTACGACTCTTAATGCTTCTTTAAAACATTCAATTGCATCAGCAAGTCTGCCAATAGATGCGTATGAATTTGCTTTGTTGTACCATGCAGAGAAGAAATCTTCATTGATTACTAATGCCATTTCATATGATTCGATTGCTTGATGGTACATCCTTTTGCTGTTATAAATCACACCTAAGTTATACCATAGATGTTCATCATAAGGAGATTCGTCAATCGCTTTGTTGAAATATAGCACCGATTTATCAAAATCGTTCAAGCAATTATAGCAATACGCAATTTCTTGCATGACTTCGGCACCATAATACTCGGAATCTTTGAGATAGTCTAAGATTTGGATACTGTCGTTGAAGATACCGAGAGATTGCAATACCATCGCTTTTTGGAATAGTGCATCTTCGTTGGAGGGGTCCAGCATGAGTATGCTTTCGATTTGCTTGAGAGCTGATTTGGGGTCGCCGGATTGCTCTAAAATCATGGCTTTATTCAAATTGGCATCGGGGTCGAATGGGTTGTAGGACAATGCTTTCTCAACGTATTTGAGAGCGTCGTCATTCATATCCAAGTTTGATAAGATAAAAGCTTTTTTATTATAAGCATCGGAAGAATTTGGAATAAGCTCTATCCATAGGTCACAAAATTCGAGTGCTTCTTTCAGTTGGTCTGTAGAGATACAATACTCTACAAGCGATTCCAGAGCATCGAACGGAGGTATATGTTCACTATTTTTGCGTGAAGAACGAAGATTATTCAAGTAAAAATGAAGTTGCTCCTCCATATTCTCGAAGTCATCATCAAATTCATCGTCAAAATCGTAAAAGCTCATTATTTAACCTATTCAATTATAATAAATTTCTTAGAAACATTAAATTTGCTACCTACAAATCTTATAATAAAAACGTTTCCAAATGATTTTAGTTTTTTTGTATCAAGAAAAATGTTTCGATTGTCTGTAATTTCAATTTGATACAGGCTTTTATCAATCAATTTGCCATTCACATCATGAATCGAAATCTCTTTGACTAATTCCAATTCGATGTCAGTTTTGATTGTTAAACTGCTCGATGAAGGATTGGGAAAAATTTCAAAATTGAAAGATTCCGACTCATAATAATTTTCAACACTTGTCAGCCCATCAATCAATTCAATATCCCACGTAAAAAACGAATCATCACTTAGTGTAACCGTAGCTGTTATTGTCGAGTTGCTTTCTAAATATTCAGGCTTAAACAGTTCAAATGCTGCTCTTTTATTACTTTTAGCCAAGATAGTCTTATCAGAAGATATCATTTGATCGATAAACGGTATCAAGTAATCCGGGTAATTAAGTCTGACAGATTCTACTTCAACGTCGCCGTTGCCTTGGTTATGAACCCACAAGCTCATAAACAATTTTTCATCAATTGTGTTAATATTAATGGTAAAGTTTGTACCAATTTGATTTGGTTCCGCAATCAATTCAAAGTTCGGGTCGGAACTTATTGAATAAATTCGCTCTAAGAATGATGGATGGTCAATAAATGGGTTGCGTTTTAGTTGATAAGAAGCTATCGAATCATTTCGTCTCATTTCCTTTTCGTCAGGTGGGTCAAGGATCACCCATTCTCTCAGAACTGCTTCTTGAGCATCTAAAAATTTGAATGGGTTATCATAACGAAGAGCAAAATATAGCAATGCTCTGGCGATGTTTCCTTTAACTTCATTGCGTGGTTCGAAAGCTGTTTTGCCTATAGCGTCAATACCAAGTTTCGAGCCACCGTCTTGCCAACTTATTTGCCCGGTTACATAATTATAGGGGAAATTTGCTCTTCTGTCGTTAGCAGTCTTAGAACTTGGAAAAATATGATTCATATCGCTCAAAGGTGGTTCGTAATCGGAGCCATATGAGCGGGGCCAAGAATGTTCAGTATTGAAACCACTTTTGTCCAATTCCGCAAAATCAGGTTCACCCACCACCTGAACTGTCTTTCCGGTATAAATACACTCAACTGTTCCATTATCATTATCGAATGATGTCCAAAGCAATTCACGAGCTTTTTTGTATGTAAAGCTGGTATGATTCTTTAAGTATGAGGATAATGAGGCAAGCAAATCACTTCCCCAAAGATTATTCGTGAAATCATATACACCTTGGTTTGCGTGCGTTACTTTGGCAATTACTCTTGTAGCCACAGGATAGGCATTATCCCAATGTTCGACAAGGTTGTAGAGATAAATTTCGTAATCAATGTTATGGGTTGGCGTGAATTTGTATAATATATAGGATGTGGAATTGGCGGCAGAGTTGATTGAACGGTAAATCGGTGAAACAGTATCCATAGTTGCAAATGCTTTAATTGAAGTGATTTTTGCATCCATTACCGAAGTATTAGTTACTCCGACAGAAATTTCATATTCGACTCCTGATACTATCGTACCTAAATCAATTTCATCAACTACTTGAATCTGTAGTTGCGAAGCAAAGGCTACACTGACGTAAGCCCAAAAAATCGTAATGAAAAGTAAAAAACGCATAAGTTAACTCAAATATATTTACAAAGCTTTTGTAAAAGTAAACTAATAATAGCACAAAAAAAAACGACTCAATGAGCCGTTTTCAGTTAATTTTATGTTAAACCGGTTTTTTTATCTTTCCATTTTGGATGATTAGCTTATCATCGAAGAATACATTTGGCTTGGTCATCACCATCGAAAGCCTGAAATCGGTATTGACATTGCCACCCAAGCCGATGTTGCCGCCAAATACGAAATGAGCGTGTCCTTCGACAGTTTCGTCTTCGATGTTATTGCCTGAAAGTATTGCTTTAGGGTTGATACCAATTCCGAATTCTGCCAGATTACGAGCATTTTTGCCTGATTTGTTCATGATTTTGGCTAACAATTTCGGTTCTTCACCATCACCGGAAATTTTAGTCATAAATCCTGTCGTTACTTCAACACCTACCGGATTTTCAACAACACCGATTTTGTCTATCGAACCATCAATCAGAATTACACCCGTAGTCCTATCATCAATTGGTGACACAAAGACTTTGCCGGACGGTAGGAAACCAAATTCGCCGATTGTACGCATGATTCCGGTTGATGAAAATACTTCTCTGCCACGAATTGGAATTCTTATATTCGTACCCGATTTTGTTTCTACTCTTATGATTGAAGTCTTCTTCATCAATGTTGAAAAGAATTCAGCTTGTTCAGCAATTTTCTCGTGATTTGCACTTAAACATCTGACCAATGATTCCTCATCCAAATTTGGAATTAGCCCAATTCTGACACCCATTTGAGTTGCTTTGAGTCGAGCTTGCGAGTTAATAAGAGGAATGTCGGCAGCGCATATGATTGAATCAACAGTATTGATTGATTCAGCAATGATTTCCGGCAAAATTTCTCGATTTTTGTTCGATTTCAACAAAATCATGTACGAATCTTCACAAAAACTACTAAGGTTTTCGTACAGAGCGTCTCCAATTTCTTTTGTCAAGTCGTCTGCTATCACAAGCACAATCTCGCTTTCATCAATTCCCATAAAATCCTTAATCAAGGAATTGATAGCTTTATTTAATTTAGTTGAGGTCATTAATTTTGTTTCTTTTGTTAAAAAGTAAATTCGAGTTGCAAAAATATACAAATCTTTTAAATAAAACACTACGTATTATGATGAAAAATATTTCATTTTAACTTTTCTTTTCGCAAATCAGCCATTGCAACTTAAATATCAGCAATTACAATACATCTAAATTAATTAAAAAATTTCAGAACTCAGATAAAATTAGTATTCGATAATATTGGGTTTATATAGCCTTAAAAAAAAGTGTAAATCATTTGATTCACACTTTTATTAAATATTTCAAACCAACCTTGTGATTATAATTGTTTCTGAATGTTTGGCGATTGGAGCCCATAGCCTTTCTTCTTATCTTCTATTTTCAAAAGGAAACCAAACAAAATTGCCAATAATCCAAAACTTGTAAAAATCATCATTGGGAGTGTATAATCGTATGTTGTGGAAGTCACTCCATTGACCACAACTGTACCTGTTATGCAGTAAGTATCTAATACCCATCCAATCAACAAAGGTACGCCCATCAATCCCCAGTTTTGAACCCAGAAAATCAATGCAAAAGCTGTTCCTAATTGGCGTTCAGGGATGATTTTCGGTACTGAGGGCCACATTGCCGAAGGCACCAATGAAAAGCCGATTCCGAGTATCAAAACTAACACAATTGCGAATATCCAATGATTAAAGATTGGAACTGAAAATAGAAAATGCACCATAGTAATCAGGAATGAGCCTATTATCATTATCGTTGCACCCTTGCCTTTTCGGTCGTAAATCGTTCCAAAAATTGGAGTTAGCAAAATAGTGCCAAAAGGTAATAATCCCGGAATCAAACCTGCCCAATACGCATCAACATTGAATTTGTTAATCATCAAGTCTGTAGCATATTTGAGGAATGGAAAAACGGCTGAATAAAAGAGTACACAAAGTATTGCAATATACCACCAGCCCTTGTTTTTGACGATGAACCAAATATCTTTCATTTGAAATTCAATTTCCGGCTCGATATCTAAACCAATATTTTTTTCGACAATTGATGCTTCTAATTTCTTATCCATGAATGTATAAACAAAGAATGCTATCAGACCAATACAAAGCATAATCAAACAAATTAGAATTGGTGCCGATACTGTCCCGAATTGCAATGCTACCGGAAGAGATGTGGATAGGGCTAATGCCGTTCCAAGTCTGGCAATAGAAAGCTGCAAACCCATCGCAAGAGCTAACTCTCGCCCTTTGAACCATTTAACGATGACTTTAGAAACTGTGATACCGGCAACTTCAATACCTACGCCGAAAATTGCAAACCCTAAAGCTGCTACCATTACTTGGGCTTTCCATCCCAAAATCATTTGCCCGTCGAGCGAACTTGTCGAAATAGCCCAATACTTAATCGCAGTCCCCAATACCATTATGGCTGCGGCTCCTAATCCTGTAAAGCGAACACCCATTTTATCGAGTATAATACCGCCGATTATTAGGAAAAATAGGAAAACATTAAACCAGCCATAAGCACTTGTGAAAAAACCATATTCGGAACTGCTCCAGGACAATTCATTTTCGAGCAATCCCTTCAGAGGAGCCATTACATCAGCTAAATAGTAGCCTGCAAACATTGTGAATGCTACAACAACCAAAGCTGTCCAGCGAGCCGCTTTCGAATCGCTTATCAAAGTTTTTATTTCTGTCATATCGTTAAAATTTGAATTACAAAAAATGTTAATTACAATTTGACACTAAGTCATTCAAAACATATAAATTACCGATTTTATACAAGAACCCCTCCCGATTAAGGAGGGGATTGTATTGTATAAGCTCGATAAACATTATGCTTTAACGGGAATTTCTTCAAGAATAGTTCTCAATAATTTCCAGCATTTTGCTGTTGATGTAATTGAAATCATTTCATTAGGAGAATGAACTTCGCGAAGGTCAGGACCGAATGAAAGCATATCCATATTCGGATATTTTTCGCCTACAAGACCACATTCCAATCCGGCATGAATTGCTTCGATATGTGGTTCTTTGCCAAATAATTTAGTGTAAACCTGAGCAGCTTGTTTTAAAATAGGTGAATTTACGTTTGGCTCCCAAGCAGGATAGCCATCACCAAATTTCACTTCAGCACCGCCTACTTCAAAAGCATTTTGCACTACTGCAGCCATATCTTTCTTTTCAGTTTCTACTGAGGAACGTTGGCTTGTCAATACTTCTACAGTGTTTTCCATAGTTTCAATAATTGCAAAGTTAGTAGATGTTTGGACTAAACCTGCAATATCAGGGCTCATTCTGTAAACGCCATGTGGCATTACATAGAATGAATTCAACAATCTCTTTTGGAATTCAAGTGTCATAACTCTTGCCGGAATGGCAGTTGCTTCTGCTGTAATAGTAACGTTTGGTTCTTTTGAGCCATATTCACGTTTGTATTGTAAGTCGAAATCAGCGATAAATTTCAAGAAATCACCTTCGGCAGCTTTTGCCACAACTACAGTTGCAAAACCTTCGCGTGGAATTGCATTGTGCTTGTTGCCACTATTGAAATCAGCTACACGGATATTCAATTTATTGGAAGCATTCCACAGAATTCTATTCAAAAATTTAGCTGCGTTACCGCGTCCGTCGTGGATTTCAATACCTGAGTGACCGCCTTTGAGCCCTTTGACTGCAATTGTGTATGCAACTGTATCACCGGGAACATTATCAGCGTGATAAGCGTAGATGCCTCTTGTATTCAAACCACCGGCACATCCAATTGTGAAAGCACCGTCTTCTTCCGAATCAAGATTGATTAATATTTCAGCTTTCAACAAATCTTTACCGAGTTGCATAGCACCGGTTAAGCCTGTTTCTTCATCTAAAGTGCAAAGTAATTCGAGGTCAGGATGCTTTACACCTTCTGTGGTCATTGCCGCCATTCCCATAGCAACGCCAACACCGTTATCGGCGCCCAATGTTGTGCCTTTTGCTTTTACCCAATCGCCATCGATATAAACTTGTATCGGGTCGTTGTCAAAATCAAATTCAACATCAGCATTTTTTTCGCAAACCATGTCAATGTGACCTTGGATACATACAGGTTTGCGATTTTCCATTCCCGGAGTTGCCGGTTTGCGGACAACAAAGTTGCCGAGTTTGTCTTCTTGTAGTTCGAATCCTTGGTCTTTAGCCCAACCTTTGATGTATGCAGCTATTTTTTCTTCCTGTTTGGAAGGACGCGGATATTTAGTGATTTCTTCAAAATAGTACCAAACCTCTTTGGGTTCGATTGCTCCTAAAATTCTTTCTGCCATTTGTTTAACCTTTATTAAATTCGTGAAAATCTATAAAACCGTTTCTATGTAATTGTGAGAGAAACATCGTAACCCTCTCATAAGCAGGGTTTACTTCCTCTCCCAACTTATCTTTAACTTTCATGATTATATTGTCAACGCTGGTTTTTCCGTCAATTTCGAGCCATACGGAAGTGCCCAGCTTGTCAAAATTTGCTTTGATATAAGGATTTTTCAATTTTGGTTGGAAAATCTTACCGAGTATCTTGTCATTAAATCTCGGTACCAACACATTGATTGTATCCTCATCTCTTGATTCATGCGTATATTTCCTATATGGAGTCAATTCCAGATAATTTATATCAGCAGCCTTTTGTTTTTTAAATAAGCCCAAAAACTTTCTCCATTTTTGCAATTTTTACAATGTCCAATTTAAGAAAAAAATAAATGAAATTTATGTAATTCGTGCTAATTTTCGATTTTTTATAAAATATTTAGGAAACAGCCTGTAAAAGCTCTCTTGGAATGTCCAAATTCGTTATCTCGTTCGTAACTTCGTACTCATATGATGGATATTCATAAATGGGCATTCGAGCTTCGGTGACTCCAATGGAATAATTCCAGATTGAACTGTATTCATCGGGGTCTTCGCCCATTGCTTCTAATTGATTGAGGTATTCGCGGATAGATTTTGATTCGACAACAACAATTTTGCCCAAATTGTCAATAATCGGGCTATGCCAACGGGTTGAATCATGGTCGAACTCTATTATTCTTCTGCCGCTTCGTGTTATACCAATCACTCGAAATGTCAAACTTTTTCCTACGCCGGGAAGATTTAGCACATTTCTGTCAGTTGCCAAAAATGGCAGCTCGAATTTTGCTCTTATTCGATTGATATGTTCCACCATGTTTTTAGGTTCTTGGGGCAAGGAAGACACATCATCAATAGCATTTTCCTCTATACTTCCGAAAATCTTCTCTTCCATTTGCTCTTGGACAGCTCTTGCATTTGTGGCGAAATTATGCCTATTTTCACGATAACCTTTTACAGTGAATGTGTAATAGGCGAGTACACCAATATCATTCAATACCTTACGCAGTTTGGCAGTATGTCCTCTTCGAGATGCCGAAGCTGTCATTACAAATTGATTTGTAACGATCCAACCTGCTGAAATCAATTTTTGAATTGCGTTCTGTGCCTCAGGAGTGACTTCCATTGCAGTTTCAAAATGCGTTTGAATGATAAATTGCTTAATGCCGATTTTGAGTGCTTTTTCTCGAAAATCGTCCAATATTTCAATTAAGTTATCATTGATGCGCTGGGGCAAATAAGCCGGAAGTCTTGTTCCCAACCTGACTCTCAAAATCTCCGCATACTTTTCATCTCTTCCCAAATTTGCTTGTTTTTTTCGTACTGCCATATCATAAACAGCGTTCAATATTTTGGTTAGCGAAATATTTTGGCTCATCAAAGCATCTCCGCCTGTAATCAAAATGTCACGAAGTTGAGAATCATGCTCGTAATACTCCATCAATCTTGCTAATTTCTGCTCCCAAGTCTCTTTTGGTTTTAATTTGTCGAAATTGAAATTCAAATTCCCACGTTGAAAGTCGTACATCCGTTGGCATGACGAACACAATCCGCCACAAGCTCTGCCGATAGTATCGGGAATAAGTATAGCCACTTCGGGGTAGCGGCGATGCAAACTCCTGTTTGAGGGCAAAATCCAGCCCGCTGCATTAGGTTTGCCTTTTTCAACCAAATCTTCCATTTCCCAAGCTGAAATGTTGCCATATTCAGAGACCAAATCTTGTGAATAGATTATATAATCACGTATTGCAAGGTCGGAGCCAATCGAATTTCCCAGATTTGCAATGTTCAACAGTGATAAATAGTAGGGATTTACAAAAAATGGAATTCCTTTGCTCTCAGCTTCGTAGAGTAATTCCATCGTATCATTGTCTAATGAATTATCAAGCATTTCATTCAGTTCTTTCGGGCTCCGAACTGCAAACCTAAGATGAAACCAACGGTCATTCCACCATTCATTTAGGACTAAATCAAATTTCTCGCTGTAGCTCATGTCTGGTTCGAAGCTATATTTGGCATTGTAAATTTCACCGGAATCAATTTTTTTTATGATTATATTGATGATTCTTTCGCGATTTTTTTCCCTCATCCGCACGTTTTCTTCGTCAAGTCCCGAAGGATGCCGATTCATCCAATTTTCCACTTCTTCTTTAGATGGCTTTCTTGTTCTGTCGGCATCATTCAACTGCCGGAAAAGATGCAGCATATCCTCGAAATAATACTCAGACGCTCCACCTCTGCCGTATTTGAAGGCTAACCACAAATTTTTGAATGGATTGCTGACTAATTTTTTCCCATGCAAATTCATATCGGTAAAAGTTTTAGTTTCATTTTTCGAATAATCTTTAAGTCTAATGATTGCTAATTCTTTGTTAGTCAGTCTTTCAAAGGACATTCTGCTTGGTTCGGGTTCTTGGTAGAAATTTGAAGCATAAGGATAATCCGACATCAAATTATCAATAAACTGCCGCATTTTATCAATAAAAATCAATTCTGATTCGGATATTTCTAACAGATTTTTCAATTCTGCGTTTTCGCTCAAAATCTTATTCAAAATTATTTGAGATTTTGGCGAAATTGATATTCTATCAGGTTTATTTAAGATTTCGTTCATATTCATTCTTTTTGTGAATTTGTTACAATCAAAGCTTGCAAGTTACAAATTTTCTTTGGAAAAATCAAAAAATAATCAATAGGATTAAAAAAATGTAATTTTTAAAATTCGAGAAATCATGCGATTTATGTTACTTATGCACATAACTAATTGGAAAACAAAACTGTCAGATTGAATATTTGCATTTTCTTTACCAACTATTCATTAAAATATATTTTAGCCTCACTTAAAATAAAATTCCAACATATTCCTTCACTATAAGTATAATGTTTTTTGTTTAATTCAAGGAGGTGTATAAATGATGAACCAAATCAATGACACCGGTGTACTTTCATCGCAGCTAAGCAAGGTTTCCAATAAATATAAATCATTCACAATCAACAACTTTCGCAAGATTCCCCAAATAGCCGACAACTTTTCTGATGCAGAATTGTTCGAAATGGAAGTCGTCGCTACTGTTTTACCCTTCAAATCTAATAACTATGTTGTAAATGAGTTAATCAATTGGGACAAACCTCGAAAAGACCCAATTTTCAACCTTACGTTTCCTAATCGTGCGATGCTCAAAGAGCAGCACTTCGAAATGCTTGCAGAAAAAATGAAATACGGTGCTGATAAAGCCGAGATCGAGAAAACAGCCAGAATCATTAGGATGGAACTTAATCCTCATCCAGCAGGGCAAAGCAAAATGAATTTGCCTAAAATCAATGGGAATGTAGTTGAAGGAATGCAGCACAAGTACGACCACACTGCACTATTTTTCCCAAAGCAAGGGCAAACATGCCACGCATATTGCACTTTTTGCTTTCGGTGGCCCCAATTTGTCAGTACAGATGAATTGAAATTCGCTACAAAAGACATCGAAAGTTCAATTGCGTATTTCAGAGCTAATCCCCAAATTACCGATATACTATTCACCGGTGGCGACCCAATGGTGATGAGTCCGCGTCATTTCGCTCAATATATTGATGCCTTGATTGATGCAAAATTACCCAATTTACAAAACATTCGTATCGGCTCCAAATCACTCGCTTATTGGCCCCAAACTTTCTTGGAAGAAGATGGTGATATCATACTCGGTGCATTCAAAAGAGCAATCAGCGAAGGCAAGCATGTTGCTTTCATGGCACATTTCAATCATCACGTCGAACTCAAAACTCCCGCAGTTCAAGAAGCTATCCAGAAAATCAATGCGACAGGCGCTAGAATCCGAACCCAATCTCCGGTTTTCAAAAATATCAATGATGATCCTAAGGTTTGGTCGGCAATGTGGAAAGAGCAAGTTCGCCAGGGTTGCATACCATATTATATGTTTGTGGCTCGCGATACAGGTGCACAGCACTATTTTGCAGTGACGCTCGAACGAGCTTGGAAAATTTTCCGCGAGGCATATCAAAATGTTAGCGGATTAGCACGAACTGTTCGTGGTCCGTCAATGTCATGTACTCCGGGTAAAGTTCAAATTCTCGGCGTAGTCGAAGTGGCAGGGGAGAAGGTCTTTGCTTTGCGTTTCTTGCAAGGGCGGAACAAAAATTGGATTCATCGTCCGTTTTTTGCTAAATATAACCCCGATGCTATTTGGATTGACGACCTTGAGCCTGCTTTCGGCGAAGAAAAATTCTTTTTCGAGGACGAATTGGAATCCAAGTATGAATCAATTCTCCGACACGAAGATGTTGATAATTATTCGGGAATCAGCTATTCACAAAATTGATAAATAGCAACAGCTATTTGGATGATTTTGTTACACTACGTAGTCGAGACTAAAATCATTAATGAAAAATTAATTGATTTTAATTCAAGATTTTTACCTATTTTTGCATTGTGAATTTCGTATAGTTTAATTATAGTTTTGTTGTTATTGTCTAACAATATCAAAATTGAAAATATGAAAAAAACAATCGAAAATAAAATTCGATTTTGTAAAAATTAACAATTTTTAGGTGTAATGATGTCAAAAACTAAAGTAATAATTATTGGAGCCGCCGGACGCGATTTCCATAATTTTAATACCGTTTACAGAGATAACGATGCAGTCGAAGTGATTGCATTTACAGCAGCTCAAATTCCCGATATTGACGGCAGAAAATACCCTGCTGCTTTAGCAGGAAGATTATATCCCGAAGGAATTCCCATTTATGCTGAAGAAGAATTGGTGGGATTAATCCAAAAACACGAAGCAGACGAATGTGTACTTTCATATAGCGATTTGCCTTACGACAAAGTAATGCACCTCGGTTCGGTAGTTATGGCTGCCGGAGCAAAATTTTCGATGATGGGTTCATTCCCTACAATGATTAAATCAACTAAACCGATTATCGCTGTTGGTGCAGTCAGAACCGGTTGCGGCAAATCACAAACTACTCGCGCTATCGTACGTGCATTGATGGAAGCAGGCAAAAAAGTCGTTTCAGTACGCCACCCAATGCCATACGGCGATTTGGAAAAACAAAAAGTTCAACGTTTTGCGACTATCGAAGACCTCAAACTTCACAAATGCACAATCGAAGAAATGGAAGAATACGAACCACATATTGCAATGGGAAGTATAATTTATTCGGGTGTGGATTACGAAGCGATTTTGCGCGAAGCCGAAAAAGAAGCTGATGTGATAATTTGGGACGGTGGCAACAACGACATGCCATTCTACAAACCTGATTTGAACGTGGTTGTGGTTGACCCATTACGCCCCGGACACGAAATCGGTTACTATCCCGGCGAAGTTAACTTGAGAATGGCTGACGTAATCGTTATGAACAAGATTGATTCAGCTTATCCCGATGATGTTGATTTCGTTTTGGAAAATATTCGTGAATATAATCCCGATGCTCAAATTATCATGGCTGCGTCTGCAATTATGGTGGACAATCCGGAAATCATCAAAGGCAAGAACGTTTTGGCAATCGAAGATGGTCCTACTTTGACTCACGGCGAAATGCACATCGGTGCAGCTATCGTCGCTGCTCGCAGGTTTGGAGCCGCTTCACTCGTTGACCCAAGACCTTACACAGTCGGCAAATTGACTGAAACTTTCGAAAAATATCCTGAAATCGGCACCTTACTTCCGGCAATGGGATATGGCGACCAACAAATGCAAGATTTGGAAGCAACGATTAAGAACACAGTTTGCGATTCCGTTGTGATTGGAACTCCGATAGACTTAACAAGATTTATCAAAATTGACCAACCTCACACCAGAGTTTATTACGAATTATCAGAAATTGGCAAACCTGACATCAAATCAGTTTTAGAAAAATTCTTATAATAATCTGATACTATAAAATTAGAAAGCGAAACGGAGAAATCTGCTTCGCTTTTTTTTTATTGGACAAAACCCGAAGAACCTCACCCCGACCCAAATTTTGTAGGGACCGCAACAGCGTTCTGTCCGAAACATAGCCCATGAATTTATTCGTGGGTGATGAAATGAACGTAAACATAGCCCACGGTTTCATTCGTGAGTAAAGATAAGTTTTATCCGTGTTAATCTCGAAGAGATTGAATGTTAATAACCCGGTATGAAATGCGGGGAAAGAAACATATGCACCCAAAACAAGCCCGGAGGGCTTGAATATCTACAACAAAAAAGTACACGATATTTTCATGTCCCGCCTTTGTTATAATTGACGAATAGGGATGAATCTGAATTATAGTTGTCGTTTGTAATTATTGACGATACGCTAAATTAGAACAAAGACGGGACGGGGAGTTTTCAAACCACTTAGCTTACCGTAATAGCTTATTAAACTCATCTATTGATAATCCGCTTTGTCTTGTGATAGCTCTCAAAGTGCCTCTATCTAAAGATTTATGTTCCGGAACTGTAATTTGACTGAACGGTTCATCGCGGCGAAGAATAATATGGTTTCCTTTCTGTCTGACGAACTTATATCCTGCTCTATTCAATGCATCTACACATTCAAGACCCGAAATTGACGGTAAGCCTTTCATACAACGGCTAACATTGATTCAAAGTTCTCTTCAGGAACGGGTAAATTGTCATCAACAAGAGTTTCGATATAAAGTTCAATCGCTTCTTTGATGTTTTGCAATGCCAATTCTTTCGTTTCGCCTTGGCTGATACAGCCTGGTAATGAAGGACATTCGGCAACCCAAAATCCATCCAAACCCTTATTTAAGAATACTTGTCTCATATTATCTCCTCTTTTACATTTATCATAAGTATAAATGTATAATCATTCAAATTATTTTAGAATGTCTTGCTCATTCTCTAACAAGCGCAGTTCACGTCCCGTCTTTGTTATTATTGACGGATAGGGATGAATCTGAATTATAGCCGTCTTTGTAATTATTGACGATACACTAAATTAGAACAAAGACAGGACGGGGAATTTATTCGTGGGAATTGAATATGTCGTTGATAGATGATTAATTCATCCGATGACTCCCAGTTCAAAGGGCGACTCATCTTAGATAATTAATTAATTCGAGAACAGTCATCGGATGAATATTGCGTGTGATGATTTTTTCTCCCCATTTCCCAAATTTTTTCCCTAATTTTGAGATAAATTACACATTCATGTGTCATTGTATATATACGGAAAATGTATTTCAGGGAGAATTTTATGAAAAGAGCATTTTTATTTCTCGTTGTTGCAATACTGTATTGCAACTTTACACTGGCACAAGAGCCTGACCCTGACCCATTGGTGTGGAAAAAGCACATTGGGGGCGAGATCAGCACAGTTAAGTTTAGCCCTGATGGACAATACATTTATGTGCTGTCCAA